>NZ_JASGFD010000024.1:0-75461 GCF_047605705.1 Silvibacterium sp.
CGCGACGGGTGCGTTGCGCGACCTGCACCAGGTTCTCACCGGGATCGAGCAACTACGGGATTCACCGTGCCCGACACCTTGGTGGCGAGGCCTCCGTAGTATTCGAAGCAGGTGGCCGCATCGGCGACGTCGAATTCTGCTTCGACGATCGGTTTGCCGGAGTTGCGCGATTCGAGTTCAGCCAGCATCGGCGCTTCGGCACGGATCTTTTCGGCGATGCGAAAGAGTATGCGGCCGCGCTCCTGCGCCGTAGTTTGCGGCCATCCGTCGTGATCGAAGGCGCGACGAGCGGCGGCGATGGCCCGATCCACTTCAGAGGTGGTCGCATCGGGAATCTCGGCGATGACCTCTTCGGTCGAAGGGTCGTAAACAGGGATGCGTTTGCCGCCCGCGCCTTCTACCCACTGGCCGTCAATGAACATGCTTTCCTGCGTTGCCTGAGAGATCGCCATGGTAGTTAGAAGGACCTTTCGGTTGGAGTGGGGAACACCGCTGCTGGCTGCGGCAAGGGATCGAGCGCAGTGGCGACATGCTGGTTGCGTGCGGCTCTCCGGTAGAAGAGATATGCCGAACCGAAGATGAGCACACAGGCTGTGAGCAGCTTGCCTTCGTAGATCCAGATAGAGCTGACCTGCCGCGAAGGCACGAAGGCGACGCCGATGCCGACCAGTGTCGCCAGCAGGCCGGCGAGAGCGTTTGCGATGAGGTAAGGCTTTGACGTATGCAGCTTCGCGTCGGGTGCGAGAGCGTGTTTGAGCAGCGCGGCAAACATATAGCACGAGGGCAGCAGTTGCAGGATGACCGCTAGGTCGAGCATTGTCAGGTAGGCTTCTCCCACGGTGACGCCGAAGAAGCTGAGCAGGGTAAGCAACGCCGACAGTGCAGCGTAAATGATGAGGCTGACATACGGCGTGTGATAGCGCGGATGGACCTTGCCCACGACTGCGGGCAGGTAGCGGTCTATGCCCGCGACGAAGGGCAGGCGGCCTGCGCCGCTGAACCACGCTGAGGCTGTGCCGAGAATGGCAAGGCATTCCAGAAAGGCCAGAGGCGCAACCACAAACGAGAGGCCGTTGTGCAGAGACATCACATTGATCGCTTGCAGGACACCGGAGAGAATACCGATCTGCTCGTGCGGGAGCGCAATGAGCATGGCCATCGTGGTACCCAGATAGATGGCCGCGGCTGCTAATCCTCCCCAGAAGATGGCGACAGGAAGATTGCGCTTTGGCTCACAGATTTCATCGCCCATGATCGAAGCGAGATCGAGCCCGACGAGGCTGTAGCAGATAGTGCCGAAGGCGGGCAGAAGCCGCCAGTCGTGAAAGACAGGGCGGATATCCGCGCGATGAAATGAGCTCTGGTGATGATGCAGCGTGATCCCCGCGAGCAGCACGACCACGGCTGCTCCGCCGATGGTGCCTGCGCCGCCGAGGTTGTTGATCCATTTGCCCAGCTCGAGGCCGCGGATATTCAGGATCAGCAGGAAGAGCAGCAGGGCGGTGGCCATCGATGCCGTAAAGGCAGGGCTGTCCGCGAACCGCTGCACGCGTGGTCCAAAGACATAGACGCCGACGCCCACGCAGGAGAGCACGACAGTCGGCAAGTAGAAGACGTTCGAGAGCCAGTAGCACCATCCTGCGAAGAAGCCGTGCTGTTCGCCGAAGCCGCGCTTGGCCCAAAGATAGATGCCGCCTTCGCCGGGCCACTTCTGCGCCAGTTCCGTGACCGCCGCGCCCTGCGGCCAGAAGAAGAGCAGCATCGCGATGAGCCACAGCCATAGCGTGATGGGGCCGGATGCGGAGATGGGCGGCACCATGTTGAGATTGGCAACTGCGACGATAAACAGCAGGATGAGGTCGCGGCGTCCGAGCACACGCCTGAGCCCCGGTGTATGGCTGCTGCCTGGCATTCTTCTGGCCAACCGCATCCTCCTTTCTGGAATGCGCCGCCCCTATTCTGCCTGGGCGGCGCAATGTCGTCGCTCTTACACGGTTTGTACTGTGCTCTCCTGCTGCGCCTGCGCGATGGATGGCGCGAGTTCTTCAAAAGCGCTGAGATGGCGGTCGATATCGGCCATCGAATGCGCGACGGAGAGCGTCCACTGCTCGTCCCACCAGTAGGGTTGTGGCATCACGCCGCGGTTCACCATGCCGAACCAGTAGAGCTTCCAGAGATCGGTGTCGACCTGCAGCCAGTCGCGATAGTTGCGGATCTTGTGATCGTAGAAAAGCAGTGCGCCATTGGCTCCCGCGCTCTCCACATAGCCCTCGATGCCTGCTTTCTGCGCGATCTGCCGATATCCCGCGACGAGCGCTTCCCCGATCTTCGCAATGTGCGCGTAGCCCTCCGGCGTCAGCACATGATGGAACGTGGCAAGGCCAGCCGCCATGACCAGCGGATTGGTCGCGTAGGTGCCGGCGTGGAAGACCTTGTGCTGCGCGATCATATCCATCACCGCTTTGTTTGCGGCGAAGGCTGCTAGCGGAAAACCTCCGCCGATGGACTTGGCGAGGGTGACGATATCGGCCTGAATCTGGAAATACTCGCAGGCTCCGCCGCGCCCCAGCTTTGCGCCGGTTTTTACTTCGTCGAAGATGAGCAGCGCCCCCTCCTTCGTGCAGATCTCGCGCAGTCCTTCGAGATAGCCTTCGACCGGCATGCAGATGCCGATGTTCATCATGATGGGTTCGAGGATGATCGCCGCAATCTGGCCCGGGTTTGCTGCGAAGAGGCGCTTTATCGCTTCGAGGTCGTTGAATTGCGCGACCAGAGTGTTCTTCACTGTATCTGCCGGAACACCGCCGCCTGCGGGCACCTGCGTGGGATGCTCGGGGTCGCCGTAGAGATCGGCCGACGGCTTCATGCTCACCATCACCGAGTCATGCACGCCGTGGTAGCCGCCTTCCATCTTGATGATCTTGTCGCGGCCGGTGAAGCCGCGCGCCAGGCGTATGGCGTGCATCGTGACCTCGGTGCCGCTGCTGCCAAAGCGACATTGCTCGAGCGGAAAGCGAGTGCAGATCTCCTCGGCCAGTTCGTATTCGAGGGTATGCGGCATGCCATACATGGTGCCGATCTCGAGCCGCTGCTTCACCGCATCGACGACGGCGGGATGACAGTGCCCCGCCATCAGAGCGCCGAAGCAGAGGTTGAAGTCGATATATTCGTTGCCGTCGAGATCGTGGATGTGCGAGCCCTTCGCGTCCTTTACAAAGAGAGGCCAGGGCTCGTAGCTACGAAAGTTGCTGGCGACCCCAAGCGGGAGGCGCGGCTCCGCCTTTTTGAGCGCGGCGCGTGACGAAGGGGTGCGCGATTCGAAGGTGGCGAGTTCCTTCTCGAGAAGATGATGCATGGCAGCCAATCCTTTTCGGGTGACACCCGGCTATCGCGGGGCGTGTCGAGCGTGCGGGCCGTAGGTAGACGTGGCCCAGGTCTCAGCTGGCGTGCCGGAGCACAGCTTCACTGCGCGCGTAGCGCAGGATCCAGCGAAGACGGCAGTAGGTTCCGGGGATGCGCAGCAGTGGGGAGAGCGCAGGCGAGACAGGGAGCGCCTTGCGCGCGTCGCGTGCGCAACAACCGCATTCGGATTGCGAAGCAGCAGCCATACTCGGAAACGGTCCCTCCCTTATGGGGCGTAGGCACGAATAACAAGAGGCGATGTCCTGCGTACTGCTAAAGCAAAATGGCTGCGGGAAGAGGCGTGCAAATTTCGTTGCGGCCCGCAAAACCTTGTAGTAATTTTGCAAAAATTAGTAAATTTCCTCACGCATGTCAAGCACAAACGCTTTGTCCGCTGTACCTGTCTTGCAGGCCCGTCTTACGCTTCAACTTCCGTACCTGCAGTGATCCTGATAGGCGCTTGCTGCCTTGAGATTTCCGAGGAGCCATCTGTGCCGGTCTGTCGAATTTCAACATGTCGATACGAGAGTGCTGCGTTCGTGAGAGCGGGTTCTCTCTTCTCTGGCATTGCGGCAAGGATGCTGCCGCTTCAATCCGGAGCGACTGCATGACAAACCCGATTACACGGCGCAGCTTCCTTGCGGGCACGGCTCTCCTTGGTGCGGACCTGCTTCTGTGCGCGCAGCCGCTCGCCCGTCCACAACACAGTTGCGTGATTGTCGGCGCGGGCCTCGCCGGGCTGACTGCGGCATGGCGGCTCTCGTCTGCGGGCTGGAAGGTGACGGTGCTCGAGGCGCGCAATCGTCCCGGCGGACGCGCGTGGACCTATCGCTTTCCGCAGGCTCCCGAGTTGAGTTGCGAGATGGGTGGGGAATGGATCGGCAAAGAGCATACGCGCATGCTTGCCATCACCAGCGAGTTGAAAGTGCCGCTCGAGCCCCATGCGTATCACGTGTGGCTGCTGCGTCACGGGCATCTCTATACGCCGGGAAACTGGGGTCTTTCGCCTCAGTCCAAGGCCGCGTGGGAAAAGTTTCGCGCAACGTATGCGCACTACAGCGAGCAGGAAAAACGCCGCCTCGACCAATACGACTGGTGGACGTGGTTGGGCAAGATCGGCTACACGCGTGACGACCGCGCTCTTCGCGAAATCATCGATCCCACGGACTTCGGCGAAAGCACGCGTGTCGTCTCGGCGTTCTCCGTAGGAGATGAATACACGCAGGGCGATTATGCGAATCCGCAGGCGACCGATGAGATGGACTTTCACGTGCGCGGTGGTAACAGCGAGCTGGTCAAGGCTCTGATCGCGCGACTGCCCGCAGGCTCGGTGCATCTCGGTAAAGCAGTAACAGCGATCACGCAAAACTCCGCGCGCGGCACGGTAACGATCGAGGCGGGAGGAGAGACGTTCACGGCGGATAGCTGTGTCTTTACCGCGCCTGCAACCATGCTCAACAGCATTCGCTGGGATCCTGCGTTGCCTGCAGCCAAGGCCGAGGCTGCCGAGCAGCTGGAGTACGGACGCATCATCAAAACGCAGCTGCTCTTCGACCGCCGTTTCTGGCCCGCGGAAGACTTTTCGCTGATGACCGACGAGACTGCGCACCAGTTCTACCACTCGACATTTGGTCAACAAGGGCAGCGCGGCATTCTTTGCTCCTATGCGTGTGGTGACAAGGCCGACGTGCTGGCGGCGCAATCGAAGGTCGAGCGGCAGCAGCAGATGATCCGCGATCTTGCCGTTGTCTCGCCGAAGGCCGCGGGCGCGTTGCTCGACAGTTTCGATCAGCCATGGCAGGAGGATCCCTGGGCGCAGGGAGCGTATGCGGTCTATCGGCCGGGACAGTGGTTCCGTGTGCGGCCACTACTGGCTGCGCCGCATGGACGCGTACTCTTCGCGGGTGAGCATATCGCCGACTGGCAGGGGTTTATGGAAGGCGCGGTGACAACGGGCGAGGCTGCGGCACATCATCTGTTACATGCCTGATGGCAGACGCGGGGCTGGAGCATATGAATTTTGCTTTGCCACGAAAGATTGCGCCGGTACGCTGAGAGCATTCACTTTGCCAAGGATCGTCGATGAACCTTCGCTGCTCCCTCATGGGGTTCCTGTCTGTCCTGCTGCCCTGCATCGGTATCGCTCAGGTTGACTCTGCCAAAGCTCCTGCTCCGATCCCGGTAAAGGTGGTCGTTGTGGCCATGTACGAGCAGGGGGAGGATACGGGCGATGCACCGGGCGAATACCAGTATTGGGTGGAGCGCATACACCTGGATCGCGTGCTCCCGCTTGATGCGGGCTATCACCATGTGCGGATGAACAAGGATGGTGTGCTCGCGGTGTTGACTGGCGTGGCCACGGCGAAGGCGGCTGCGAGCATCATGGCGCTGGGGCTCGATCCTCGCTTCGATCTCTCGCATGCTTACTGGCTCGTTGCTGGTATTGCCGGTGGCGATCCGGCGGATGTCTCTCTGGGGTCTGCGGTGTGGGTGCAGCAGGTGGTCGACGGCGACATTGCGCACGAACTCGATGCACGCGAAATACCGGCTGACTGGCCGACGGGCAAGGTTCCGCTGCGTCGCACCACTCCCTATGAAGAGCCTGCCGATGCAGGCTATGGCGAGCTCTATGATCTGAATCCGGTGTTGACGCACTGGGCCTATGCGTTGACAAAGAACACGCCGCTTGCCGACGATGACCGCATGCGTGAGAAGCGCTCGCATTTTGCGCAGGCTGCTGCCCAGCGGCCTCCATTCGTTGCTACGGGAGATGAGGTGTCGTCCGCCACATACTGGCATGGAGCCAGGCTGGACCAATGGGCGAATGCCTGGACCCACTATTACACGGGCGGCAAGGGCAACTTCATGGTCAGCGGTATGGAGGACTCGGGCACGTTGCAGTCGCTCACCTTTCTCGATCATGCGGGCCGGATCGATCGGAGGCGCGTGCTTATTTTAAGAACGATTTCGAATTACGATCAGCAGCCTGCGGGAATGACCGCTGCGCAGAGTCTCACCGAACAGAAGGTGAGCCGCTATGGCGCTTATCTGGCGGCGCTCGAGGCAGCGTACGCGGTCGGGCGGCCGGTGGTGGATGCAATTCTGGCGCACTGGAGCGAGTATCGCGATCATCTGCCTTCAGCGGCGGAATGATCGAGTCGGGCTTGATCCGGATCTGATTGCGTTGGTGCGAAGGGCCATTCGCGCCTGCGCCACGCCCTTACGAGATAAAGCGCCGATCCAGTGATTGCAACGACCACGGCATCGAGCAACTCGCGTGAGGCTTCCTTGCGAGAGAAGACGATGAAGAGGAAGCCTGCGAGTGCGGCCAGCGGTGGCAGCGGGTAGAGCCATACGCGGAAGGGGCGCGGCATCTCCGGCCGCCGAATGCGCAACAGGATGATGCCGACCTGTTGCAGCAGGTATTGCAGCAGGATACGGATGGCGACCAGCGCAGCAATCACCGTTGCCAGGTGGAAGAAGCAGAAAATGGTGGCCACGCCCCCCAGTGCCAGCAGCGAGACAGACGGGAACTTATGCTTCCTGTCCACGTGTGCGAAGGCGCGGAAGTAGTTGCCGTCGAGCGCGGCAGCATACGGGGCGCGCGAGTAGGCGAGCAGCAGCGAGTAGACGGAGGAGAATGCCGTCCACATGACCAAGAGTGTGAGCAGGCGAGCCGCCGTCGAGCCGACGGTCTGCTGCATCAGGGAAGACACGACGGCCAGCTTTGCCGAGCTGTTGCCGACGAGTTCCTGTACCGGGATCACACCGAGCACGCTCACATTCATCGCGAGATAGAGCGCGGCGACGATCACGATCGACCACAGGATGGCGCGGGGAATGGTGCGGCCCGGCTCCTTCACCTCACCGCCGAGGAAGCACACCGAGTAGTAGCCCCAGTAGTCGTAGGTGGCGAGCAGCGTCGCCGAGCCTAGTCCGGCGAAGAAGCCTGCATGCAAATCGAAGGCATGGGGCGCGGGGTGCAGCAGTTCGGCGTGGAAATGCGTGAATCCTGCGACGATGACTGCACCGATGGTGAAGAGCACCCCTCCGGTGAGCACCCATGCTGTGCGGGCGATAGAGCTGACGTTGCGGTAGAGCATCGCCACGGCAAGCACGCAGGTGGCTGCGGCGAGAAAGCTCACCGCAGGAATCGAGCCCAGAAGCGGCCGGTCCAGTGAGGGCCACAGCCACGCAGCATACTGCGCGAGGCCGATGCATCCCGAGGCGACCGAGAGCGGAGCGCTAAAGCCGAGCTGCCAGATGTAGAGGAAGGAGATCATGCGTCCGGCGCCGTTGCGGCCGTAGATCTCGCGCAGGAAGGCGTAGGAGCCTCCGGCCTCGGGCATGGCTGCGCCGAGCTCGGCCCATACCAGGCCGTCACAGATGGCGATGAGCGCTCCGAGGAGCCAGCCGAGCACCGCCTGCGAACCGCCCATCGCTGCTACCACCAGCGGCAGTGTGATGAACGGGCCCACGCCGATCATGTTCATCATGTTCAGCGAAATGGCGCTGCCCAGGCCGATGCGGCGTTCGAGTGCGGGCTGTTGGGAGTCGGCCAAGGTCGGGTCGGAAAATGGGGAATCGAAGTCTCAGACTACCGTATGGGGAAGGCCTTGCGGGCGCGCTCGATCTCCTCGTAGTGCTGCTCGGCCCAGATCCATACGCCGCAGAAGGCTGCGCCGAGACTGTGGCCGAGCGGCGTGAGCTGGTAATCCACGTGCGGCGGGATCACGGGATGCACGGTACGCAGAACCAGGCCATCGTGCTCCATCTGGCGGAGCGTCTTGGTGAGCATCTTCTGGCTGATGTCGCCGACCAGCTCGCCAATGCGCGTGAAGCGGACGACACCGTGCTCTTCGAGGACTTCGAGCACGATCATGGTCCACTTGTCGGCGATGCGCTCGATGATCTCGCGGACGAGTCTTTCAATCTTCGGATCGATCTCTTCGGGGATGGGCTGGCCGGGTTCACACATATGCGGAACAGGTCGGCTCGGTGCAGAGGCCAACTTTTTTTCTGAAGGCAAGATCAACGCAGTCATATGACTACCCCTGCGGTAAGTATAGAACTCTTAGGTGCCTGCTTTCCAGAAGAGAGTGTAATTTCTAGGATGATTGAGGCAGCGATGAGAGGGCTGCACGCTATGAACATCTCGGGAAACACCATTCTGATTACGGGCGGAGGCTCGGGCATTGGCCGCGGGCTCGCGGAAGCACTGCATGCCGAGGGCAACCAGGTCATCATTGCCGGACGCCGTCAGAGCGTGCTGGATGAGACGGTGAAGGCCAATCCCGGCATGAAGTCCGTGACGCTGGATATCGAGGACGCCGCTGGGCTCCCGGCATTCGCGGAAAAGCTGGTCGCGGAGTTCCCCATGCTGAATGCCGTGATCCTGAATGCCGGCATCATGCGGGCGGAGAATTTGAGCGAGGCCGCGCACCTGGCGGACGCGGAGGCCATCATCAACACGAATCTACTCGGTCCGATCCGTCTGCTGGCGGTGCTGCTGCCGCATTTTCTGAAGCAGCCGCAGGCGACCGTGGCGACGGTGTCGTCGGGGCTGGCGTTTGTGCCGCTCGCGCCCACGCCGACCTACAACGCGACGAAAGCCGCGATTCACTCGTACACGCAGTCGCTGCGCTACCAGTTGAGAAAGACAACAGTCGAGGTGTTGGAGATCATTCCGCCGTATGTGCAGACGGAGCTGATGGGCGGTGCGGAGGATCCGCGTGCGATGCCCTTAAAGGAGTTCATCGCTGAAACGATCCAGATCCTGAAGCAGCAGCCGACCCCGGCGGAGATCAGCGTGGATCGGGTGAAACCACTGCGGTACGCGGCCGAGAGCGGGCACTATGACCAGGTATTCCATGGCCTGAATGAGGCGATGGCCGGCAGTCACTGATCTTTTGGATTGAGAATGACAAAGCCCGCTCTGGGAGAGCGGGCTTTGCCATTTTGGTGGCGAGGTTCGTGTTCTTCCGCCCAAACCCTCGCTTGTTGAGAGGACAGCAGGTTCCTCCACTGCGCTCGCGCTGCTCGCTTCGGTCGGAATGACAAGGTGTAGAAGATGGGTTCGCAGTCTCCCACGTCTCAGAATCGAGACGTGGGGCACCCGGCTTTCTTGTTTGGAGCAGTTCTTACTGGTTGACGGCCCACGCCATGCCATCGGGGCCGGGGCCGGCATTGATGTGGCCTACCACCTGCCAGCTGTGCAGGTCGAGCACGGCGATGTTGTTGTCCGGCGTGCAGGCGATATAGGCGCGCGCGCCATCCGGCTGCACCACGATGCCCGCCGCGCCGTGGCCGATGGGGATGTGCTTCACGACCTTGCGCGTCGCGGCATCGAGCACCGTCAGTTCGCCTTTCTGCAGGCAGGAGACCAGGACGTACTTGCCGTCCGGCGTGAACTTGAGGCGATTGGCGCTGGGCACATTTGCCTGCAGCGTCGCGACGACCTTCTTCTCGGCAAAGGAGATGACGGAGATAGTGCCTTCCTTGGCGTTGGCGACCCAGATCTCTTTCTCATTCGGAGAGACGTCGAAGCCTTCCGATCCGCCGCCCACCTTCACTACCGTCTCGTCCCAGTCGGTCTTGGGCATCGGCTCGTTAGGCAGCGCAGCAGGCGGCTTGGGAAGTGCAACCGGTTCAATGATGGTCACGGTGCCGGAGTTCACATTCGTGGTCACGATGCGTTGCATGTCCTGCGAGACCCAGACCATGTGGGTGCGGTTCTGGCCGGTGCCGAGAATCCAGTCGACGCGCTTGGACGAGGGGTCATACCGTCCGATGGACTTGGCCCGCTCGGCGGTGAACCAGACGCGTCCGCCCGCATAGGCAAGGCCGTGCGGGCCAGCGAGAGGGCCCAGATCGACGGGGGCGAGCGTCTTGTGATTCACCAGATCCACGACTGCGAGGGTGTGAAAGGTGCCAAAGCCGTAGTTCGAGACATACGCCGTGCGCCCGTCATTCGAGGCGATGACCTCGTGAGGATCCCAGCCCACAGGCATTTTCGCGATGACCTGGAGGGTCGTGGGGTCGATGACGGAGAGCGTGCGGTCCTGCTTCGACAGCGCGAGCAGCGTGGCCTTGGGCGCGCTCTGCGCATGGAGCAGCGGGGCTGCCAGCAGGGAAGCGAGAACGGCGGAACGGAAAAAGAGCTTCATGCCCTTAGCCTACATCCGTACCTGGAAAACTTTCTGAGCCGCACAGCCGAGCGGATGCATCGAAGAAAGGTTTACAGTTTTCATATGGCCAGGTTGTCCCAGGAAAAAAACTTGCCGGTCGTAGACCTGGCGGGTGTCGGGCTGAATGCTACCGACACATTGATTCACCTGCAGCATTATCCTGCGCGCGGCGCCAAGGGTGAGTATCGCGGTTCGACCGTGTTGCCCGGCGGCCAGGTGGCGAGCACGGTGATCGCATGCGCCCAGTGGGGTCTGCGTACTCGCTACGTGGGTAAGCTCGGCGAGGATGAGGCGGCGCGCCTGCATCGCGGGGAGTTCGAGCGCCTCGGCGTCGAAGCGCAGATTCTCACCGTTCCCGGCGGAGCCAGCGCCCAATCATTGATTTTTGTCGACGGAACGGGTGAGCGCACGGTGCTGAACCGCCGCGATGACGCCCTGATTATCAAGCCCGAGGAGTTGAGCCGCGAGTGGGTGGTAAACGCCCGTGCGCTCCACGTGGATGGATGGGACACCGATGCTGCAATCCAGGCTGCCCGCTGGGCTCGCGAGGCCGGTGTGCCGGTGATTGCTGATCTCGACGAGCTCTATAACGGGATTGAACAGCTGGTGCCGCTGATCGATTACCTGATCGTCAGCCGGGACTTCCCGAATCGCTTCACAGGTGAAGCAGATCTTGAGTTTGCGCTCCGCCGCCTGCAGCGGGAGAGCGGCTGCAAGCTGGCCGCAGCCACGCTGGGCGAGCACGGTGTACTGGCCTGGGACGGTTCGCGCTTCTATCACTCCGCTGCCTACAATGTGCCGGTTGTTGATACTACGGGCGCGGGCGATGTCTTCCATGCCGGGTACATCTTTGCGCTGCTGCAGGGCTGGCCGCTGGAGCGGCAGCTGGATTTTGCCTGTGCGGCCGCGGCGATCAACTGTACGGGCATCGGCGCGCGCGGCGGGATTCAGTCGGTCGAGCGTATCGAAGAGCTGATGGCTACCGGCGAGCGCCACGACGCAGCAGAGTTTGCTCTGCTGGCCCGATAAGGATCTTCCTCTATTGAAACCAGAAAGCCCGGCATAGCGCCGGGCTTTTGTACACTGGCTTTGCATGCCCAAAGCTGCCCTCTCTCACATTCGCACTGCCTCCGCTCTCGCGATGGCCGGCTTCGTGACGGTGTCGCCGTTCGTTTCTTCTCTCGCCGCGCAGGTCACGCCCTGGCAGACTTCGATCGTCGCTTCGGCCGACCAGCAGACACTGCCCGAGGATCGCGGCGCCGATGGACTATCTCTGACACTCAGGAAGCTGCACACCTGGGCGAGCCTGATGATGATCGTCGCGCACCCGGACGACGAGGATAGCGGCATGCTCACGCTGGAATCGCGCGGGGCTGGCGCGCGGACGGCGATCCTCACGCTGACCCGCGGAGAAGGCGGCCAGAATGCAATGTCCGGCGAGGCCGACGACGCACTGGGGCTCATCCGCACGAATGAGCTCCTACTGGCCGATCAGTACTCGGGGACAGAGCAATTCTTCTCGCGGGTTGCCGACTACGGCTTCTCGAAGACGCTCGACGAAGCGCATCGGAAATGGGGGCGCGACCGCGTGCTCTACGATGCCGTGCGTGCCGTGCGCCTGTACCGCCCGCTGGTTGTGACCTCGGTGTTTACCGGAAACATTACAGATGGGCATGGGCACCATCAGATGTCGGGTGAGGCGGTGCAGGAAGTCTTTCGCATGGCTGGTGATCCAAATGTCTTTCCGGATCAGATCGCGGCGGGCCTGCGTCCATGGTCGCCAGTGAAGGTGTATGCGCGGCTGCCTTTCTTTTCGATAACGAGCAAGGGCATGTTCGACTATGCCACGAACAAATGGGCGCCCGTTCGTTTCTATGATTACGTGCAGGGGCATTGGTCGGATAAGGCTCCTACGGCCGATGTTGAGATCCCGGAAGGCACGTATGACCCCATCCTCGGACGGTCCTATGTGCAGATGGCGCGTGATGGCTGGGCTCTCCAGAAATCGCAGTATGGCGGCGGCAATCCTCCGCTTCCCGGCGATTTCAGCGTTGCGTATCACCGTTATGGATCGCGCGTGCAGACGCCTGCGGCCGAAGGCGTTCGAGAGAACGGCTTCTTTGATGGCATCGATACATCGCTCGTGGGTATCGCCTCACTCGCGCACGGCGACACTACGTTTCTTACCGCTGGCCTGAAAGAAATTGACCAGCATGTGATGACGGCGACCTTCAACTACCTGCCGTCGAGCCCCGTGAAGATCGCTCCCGAGCTGGCGCTGGGAGCGCAGCGGACGCAGGCGCTTCTCGACCAGGTGAACGCAAGCGGCCTGAGCGCAGACGACAAAGCAAATGTCGCGCATGAATTGGAGATCAAGCTCACGCAGTTCAACACCGCGTTGGCAGAGGCTCTTGGCCTGAAGGTGCGGGCGCTGGTGATTCCCGAGGATGGATCGAAGGATGTCACCCTTACGATCAACGCCGAGGAGACACGCACGGCTGTTACCCCGAGCGAGCAGTTCACGGTGCGCCTGCACGTGACTGGCGCAGAGCCGTGGAGCACCGGCGGCAATCTGAAGCTGACGAAGACCTGGCTTGCGTCGAGCGGGGATACGCCGTGGCATGTGGAGCGCGCGGGTTCACCCGGTATGGATGTGGCTGCGAGCCATGAGGGCGATGTTCTTTATCGTGTGACGGTGCCGCGCAATGCGCCGCCCACCGAGCCGTATTTCACGCGCCCCTCGACGGCGCAGCCTTACTACGATGTCTCCGATCCGAAGCTGCTGAATCAGCCCTTCGCGCCCTATCCGCTCGCGGGCTGGGCAGAGTTCGACTACAACGGTGTGCCGATCCGCATTGGGCAGGTGGTGCAGACGAACCACCGTGAGCACGGATACGGCAATCTCTTCGAGCCTTTAGTCGTGATGCCGAGGCTGGCGGTGAATCTCTCCGCGCATGCCGGAGTGGTTCCGCTGGATGCGAAGTCCTTTCCGCTCGCTGTCTCGGTGAGAAACTATCAGCCGGACAACGCGGACGGCACGCTGCATCTTGAACTGCCGCAGGGCTGGACCGCTGAGCCTGCGTCGCAGGCATTTCACCTCGCGCCAAACCAATCTGTAACCGAGACGGTGACAATTCATCCCGGAGCGCTTGCAGCGCAGTCCTACGACATCCATGCAATCGCGCAAAGCGGCAATTACGAGTACAGTACCGGCGTGGAGCGGGCTGGGTATCCCGGCCTGCGTCCCTATTTTCTCGATCGCCAAGCGACCTACAGCGTGCACGGCGCGGATGTGAAGGTCGCCCCCGGCCTGCGCGTTGGATACATCATGGGCACGGGCGATGAGGTTCCTGAGGCTCTCACCCAGCTAGGTGTTACGACCCACCTGATCACGGCTGCCGAGCTCGCTTCGGGCGACCTCAGCGGTTACAGCGCCATCCTCGTGGGTATCCGCGCTTATTCGAATCGCAGCGATCTCGTTGCGGCGAATGCGCGGCTGCTCGACTATGCACACAATGGAGGCGTGGTCGTTGTGCAGTATCAGAATCCGGGACTCAGTTCGAGCGTAGGGCCCTATCCTTATTCTGTTCCTGGCGATGCAGAGAAGGTCGTGGATGAGTCGGATGCGGTGAAGCTGCTGGCTCCTTCGAGCCCGCTCTTCCAGTGGCCAAATCGCATCTCGGGGGCTGATTTTTCCGGATGGGAAGAAGAGCAGGGTCACAGCTTCGCCTCCTCGTGGGATCCGCATTACATCCCTCTGACCGAGGTTGCCGATCCGGGGCAGGATCCGCAGCGTGGTGGTCTGCTGGTTGCGCCTTACGGAAAGGGCATCTACATTTATGAGGCCTATGCGCTGTACCGCCAGTTCCCGGCGGCGGTGCCGGGTGCATATCGTATCCTTGCGAATCTGATCAGTCTCAGTGCGAATCCGAATCGCAGCACCATGAAGCCATAACGTTCGTTGCCAGCTTTCCAGAATCCGTCAATGGTCAGGGAGCCGATGAAGGATTTTACTTCCGCGAAGCACTTCAGCCGCCGCCGGTTTCTGCGGCAATCCGCCTTCACCAGTTCCATGGCCGCGCTCGTGTTTCACGGCGGATGGCCGGTATCTGCGCTTGGCCAGACCGCAGCAGCGCAGCCTGCGCCGGCTTCACAGGGCTCCGGCTCGGGGCCTCTGGTGCGCACGGCCAGCGGCGCATTGCGCGGAGCAAGTGCCGCCGGTATCCACATCTTTCGCGGCGTACCCTTTGCGCAGCCTCCCGTTGGAGACTTACGTTTTCGTCCGACTGAGAAGCTAAAGCCATGGCAGGGAGAGCGCGATGCCACGCAGTTTGGGCCGTCCCCCATGCAGTTTGGCGAGCCCCGCGTGGTACATAGTGAAGACTGCCTGCAGCTGAATATCTGGGCACCCGAGGGCAAAGGGCCGTACCCGGTTTTCGTCTGGATACATGGCGGCGGATTTACCGGCGGCCATGCCTTTGAGGGTATCTATGACGGCAGCGAGTTCGCGCGCGAGGGAATTGTATGCGTGACAGTTGCATATAGGCTGGGAGTCTTCGGGTTCCTGGACATGGCCCCACTGCTGGGCAATGAATATACGGGCTCGGCGAACAATGCGCTGCGCGACCTCATCGCATCACTGGAGTGGGTCCGAGAGAATATCGCCAGCTTCGGCGGCGACCCGGATCGTGTGACCATCGGGGGTGAGTCGGCGGGAGCCAAGCTTACAGACATCCTGATGGGCGTACCCGCAGCCCAGCCACTTTTTCACCAGATGATCTCGGAGAGCGGCGGTGCCGAGCGGGTATGGCCGCAGCAGAACTCCTTCCGTGTGGCTCAGGGGTTTGGCGATGTATGGACGAAGCAGTCGAGCGAAAGTGCAGCAGCACTGCGCACGGCTCCGGCAGAGGACCTGATCCAGGCGCAGCATGATTTCATCGCGAACTGGCCGCAGCATTTTCCTCTGCGCTGCGAGATCGATGCTTCGCTGTTGCCGCGTCTGCCTGTGCTCACCATTGCGAAGGGCTCCACGAAAGGGAAGCGGCTGCTCATCGGCACCAATCGGGACGAGAGTTCACTGTTTGTCGGGCCGCATCCAACTGGAGATGCCACGGCAAAGGATATCGGCAACATTACGCTGGAGCAGTTCCTGCCCGTGTATCGCAAGTACAAGGGCGTCTATACGGATTTAGGGCTGGAACAGTTACGTATTCGCGCGCTCACGGCGGAAGAATACTGGGTGCCGTCGATTCGCGTGGCCGATGCTCACATCGCCGCAGGCGGCAAGGCATGGATGTATCGCCTCGACTTCACGGAGGCGAGCGGCCGACTCTCAGGCTATGCCTATCACTCGCTCGATATTCCTCTGGTGTGGGACAAGCCTCATGAGCAGGTCACGAACTCGTCGGCGGAAGCCGTCATCGCCAAGCAGATGCATATCGCCTGGGTGGCCTTCATCAAGGGAGAAACGCCGACGGCGCCCGGCTTGCCGACGTGGCCCGAATATACGGGCACGCATCGCGAGACAATGATTCTCGATGTTGCGTCGCATGTCGAACAGCAGCCACTCGAAGCAGAGTTGCGGCTTTGGGATAACGTGCTGTAGCTGTGTGGAGTCTCGCCCCTGAGCGAGGCTCTTGTCTCTCGATGATGGCCGGGTGACGACAGCACCAATCCGGAATTTTTTCGCTCTGAAACGGTTTTATTTTCGTTCCGTCGCCGCGGCCAGCTCGCATTGTCCGATGGATTCCCCCTGCTGCATTTATCCTGAGAGGACCACCCCTTGTTTTACAGGTGACCCCACGGCCCGATGTCGATTACGACCCCATCCTCGCCCCAGGCTGCCCCGGTGCATAAACCCTCCACCGCCATGGATGGCTGGGTGATGGCAATCGGCGGCTTCAAGATGCTCGAAGCCTTGCTCTGTATTCTCCTGGGGATCGGTGGCCTGAAGCTGTTACACCTGCACCGGGATCTGGTGGATGTCGCGACGCGCGTGGTCGTGGAACTCCGTCTCGATCCGGAAGGGCATTTCGTCAACATCCTGTTGGATAAGATCGCCTTGATTGGTCCGCACCGGCTGAGGCAGATCAGCCTGGGAATTTTTGCCTATGCCGGGCTGCATACGCTGGAAGGCGTGGGACTTCTGCTTCGCAGAACCTGGGCGGAGTACGTCACCCTGATCCTGACCGCTTCTTTCCTGCCCTGGGAGACCTTCGAGATCCTTCATCGCTTCACCTGGATCAAAGTCGGGCTCTTCGTTGTGAACCTGCTGGTACTGGCTTTTCTGCTGTACTACGTCCGGTCACGATCGCATGCCCGCAGAAATTACCGGGCCGGGGAAAAACTTACGTAGCGGAAGCAACCTTTTTAGGCAAGCTTTAAGAGGGGGCGGGAATCAGAATTGCAAACACTATGGATTGCGGGTAACGCTCTTTCGTAACCACAATATGTGGTGGTTTTTAGTATCGTTTTGCACCATTTCTGAGCGCTTCCACCGCAAAACTACGAATCCACAATTTTTGTTGTTTGACGGCCTATGCCCGTGCGCTACGATTGTGGACGAAAGGGGCCCAAAAGGGTCTAAAGTGGTTCAACTTTAAGATTTACGAGGTCCTTCCCAGCCGCTGTGGAACGTTAGCACACCGACTCCGGTTGGGCGAAGGATTCTAGGATGTTTCGCGGCAATTACCCAACGCGAGTCGACGAAAAAGGGCGCTTGAAGCTCCCTGCCGACTTTAAGCGGGTAGTGGAAGAGAAGCAGTACGGCGAGACGTTCTACATCACGAGCAGGGACGGAGTGGATGTAGAGATCCACCCGATGAAGGAATGGGAAGAGATCGAGCGGAAGATCGCCGCGATTCCCAACTCCAACCCGGCCAAGAAAAAGTTGATGAATTACATCAACTATTACGGCCAGACGGTTGAAATGGATACGCAGGGCAGAGTTCTCCTGCCGCAGCTCCTGCGCGAAAAGACCAGCACGCTAGGCGATGTCCTGATCTTCGGCATGCACACGTTTCTGCGGGTAACCAACCGCGAGAACTTCGTGAAGCTGATGGACGAGTCGCCCATGACAGAAGAAGACGAGCAGATGCTCGAAAGCTTCGGCTTATAGAAAGGCAGTCCCTGAGGGGAAGCACATGACAGAACGTGAACGCCATGTGCCCGTTCTTTTACAAGAAGCGATCCGATACCTGAACCTGCTCCGCGGCGGTACGTATGTCGACGCGACGCTCGGACTGGCAGGACACTCGAGCGCGATTGCACGAGCGATCGGCCCCGAGGGCAAGTTGATTGCCTTCGACCGCGATCCCGAGGCGATGGCCCTGGCAAAGGCCAGACTGAACGCCCTTCGCGAGGAGCTCGGCGCCGAGATGCCCGAGGTAGTCCTGCACGATACGGAGTTTTCCGGTGCTGCCGAGCTGATTGAGCCGGCGAGCCTGGATGGCCTGCTGGCCGACTTCGGCGTCAGTTCCCTGCAGTTCGACGAGGCGCATAGAGGTTTTAGTTTTCAGGCGGATGGGCCACTGGAGATGCGGATGAATCCGCGCCGGGGGCACTCCGCCGCACAAGTGGTAAATCAGATGGACGAAAAAGAGCTCGCCAATCTGATTTACGAATTCGGAGAGGAAAGGAGGTCGCGGAGAATCGCCAGAGCCATTGTCAGGGCCCGGCCAGTAACGACGACGGCGGAATTAGCCGGCATCGTGAGAGCTGCGGCCCCGCCAATGAAATCTGACAGGATTCATCCGGCGACACGAACCTTCCAGGCTCTCCGAATTTACGTTAACGACGAGTTGGGCGAGATCGAATCACTGCTCGAGGCAGCACCCCGGTTGTTGAAGCCCGGCGGACGCCTGGTGGTGATCAGCTTCCACTCACTCGAAGACCGGCGCGCCAAGGATGCAATCCGCGCAGGCGCGCAGCAGGGCATCTACGAAGCGCTCACCCGCAAGCCGGTGATCGCTGAAGAAGAAGAGACGGATCGTAATCCGCGGGCAAGAAGCGCGAAGCTTCGAGCGGCGGAAAAGCTAGCAGCGAAGCCGGGACAAGGGAAGAGGCGATAAGCCAGCACCTGATTCCGGGCTTCTTTGACAACATCGGGCCGGGGTCGTCCCACCGCAGCAAACGGCGAAAGTTTTTATCCGCGCAAGACGATCCCCGCAAGACCTCTCCTCAAACCCAGCGCCCCGGCCCGGTCGCAGAGGAGAAAGAAAAGTTTCAGGCAGTGCAGAGATCAGGGAGACAACCCATGGCGACACAGGCAATCGCGTCCCCTAACATTTTCGATACCCCTTCCGGCCGCGTTCACGATCGTGTCCATGACCGTATCAGGGAGCGCAACAGCGAACTGCTCGCTGCCCAGCAGCAGCGCGCCCGCCGCGGTCCTACGCCCGAGGTTTTCTTCGTCAAGCGCTTCGACAACACCCGCCTGGTGAAGGCGGCCGACCCGGCACGCGCGAAGGAGATGCGCCTGTTCGCGGTCGCCATGGCGACGCTCTTCGCGCTGATCATGACCTACGGCTGGCAGCACCTCAGCTCGATCGAATACGGCTACCGCATTGAGAGCGAGAAGCAGCAGGTTCAGCAGCTCGAGGAGCAGAACCGTCAGCTTCGCCTCTCCGAGGCAGAGCTGGGAGATCCGGCCCGCATCGACGGCATGGCGCGTCAGCTTGGCCTCACCGCGCCGCAGCCCGGGCAGGTGGTTCGTCCCGATGCAGTGGCCGATCCGAATGCGCCGGCTCTGGCCGAGGCTTCGCCGATGCTCCCCGGCATGCGCTAGTACCGGTTTTGCAGTTCCCCACGATTGTTATTGGAGGAAAGCGATGGCAGCGATGAACGGCCTTTCCCGCCGCTGCCCTCGCTTCTCCGGCTTTATCCCGCTCTCTCCTGCGCAGCTTTCATCTCCACACTTTGAATCCGTGGGAGCCGGTTTTTCGCTCCAATTGCAGCGATGAACCGCCCGACCTTCACTCCCGTCCAGCCTGTCTCGAAGACCGGCGTCGTTACGCCGATGCGGCGCATTCGCATGCTGCAGGTGCTGGCGTTTCTCGCTCTGTGGTGCATTGTGATCTGCGGCCGGCTCATCTGGTTGCAGGTGATTCAGCACCACGAATGGCAGGACCGGGCTCTCCGCCAGCAGCAGCGCACCTTTGAGGTTGCGCCCCGGCGCGGCGTGCTCTACGACCGCAATCTGCATGAGCTGGCGATGACCACTCTGGCCGACTCGATTTTTGCTGTGCCGTCCGAAGTGGGTGACAACAAGCCCATGACGGCCACCGCGCTGGCTGCCGTGTTGCATGTGGATCCGACGGATACCTTCACTTCGGGCTCCCAGATGCTTGCGCGTCTCAATGCTTCGAGGAACTTTGCGTGGATCGCCCGCAAGCAGTCGCCGGAGATGATCGCCAAGGTAAAGGCGCTCAACCTCAAGGGCATCTATACGGTGAAGGAGTTCAAGCGGTTCTATCCGGACAACGAGATTGCCGCGCAGGTGCTGGGTTACGTCGGCATCGATGACAACGGCCTCGGCGGCCTGGAAGAAAATTTCGACGAAGACCTGCACGGTACGCCGGGCCGGATGTATGCGAATGTGGACGCACGCCGTCATCGGCTGGGCAGCGAGGAGCGCGAGCCGTTGCCGGGTGAGAACCTGGTTCTCACTATCGATGAAAACATTCAGTACATGGCCGAGCGTGCGCTCGACCACAATATGGCCCGCACGCATGCGAAGGTCGGCACCGTGGTGGTGCAGGACCCGCATACCGGGCAGATTCTTGCGCTGGCAGTACGTCCGACCTTTAATCCGAATGATTTTCGTCATGCCACGACCGATTTGCTTCGCGATCACGCGGTGAGCGATGTGTATGAGCCGGGTTCGACCTTCAAGCTGGTCACCTACTCGGCCGCGCTGGAAGAGCACGTGGCGACGCCGGATGGCATGGTGGACTGCGGCGGCGGCCAGATTAACGTGGCGGGCCGCATCGTGCATGACGCGCCGGGCGAGCACTTCGGGAACATCACCGTGGCGAAGGCTCTGGCGGAGTCGAGCGACGTGGCGGCGATTCGCCTTGCGCAACGCATGGGCGCGGAGAAGTTCTACCAGTACATCAAGGCTTATGGCTTTGGCGATCGTACCGGCATTGAGCTTCCAGACGAGACGCGTGGCTTGCTGAAGCCGGTGCGCAAGTGGAATCCGACGACGATCGGCTCGATCCCCATGGGGCAGGAAGTTGCGGTGACGCCGATCCAGCTCATCAGCATGGCTTCTACGATCGCGAATGGCGGGGTATATCTTCCTCCGCACATTCTGCTCCAAAGCACGAACGATATGAAGGGCGACGGCAAGCTGCAGCCTGCGGCCTTTCATCCGGAAAACGACCTGCCGAGTCCTCTCCCGGATGGCGCGCACCGTGTGATCTCTACGCTGACCGCGGCGCAGATGCGCAAGATGATGGAAGGCGTGGTGGAGTTCGGCACCGGACACCTGACCACGCAGCTAAACGGCTACAGCGCAGCCGGCAAGACAGGTACGGCGCAGAAGATCGACCCGCGCACACACACGTATTCGAAGACGAACTTTGTTGGATCGTTTGTGGGCTTTGCACCGGTGAACAATCCGGCGGTGACGATTGCAGTCATCACGGATTCACCGGACCACAGCATGCATTTTGGCGCCGAGGCCAGCGGTCCAGTGTTTCAGGAGCTGGCGCAGGAAATCCTCGAGTACCTGGGCGTTCCGCACGATCAGCCACTCCGCACACCGGCACAAGCCGCCAAGGTGGATGCTGCGCTGCATGCTGACAACGATGAGCCGCAGGAGAACGCGGACGACCTGAACTCGCTCTTTGCTGAAGTAAACAACCTTCCGGCGAACGATCCGCTCCGCTCTTCGCCTGCCGACGGCACACGCGCTCCGGTCTCAAAGCACGATCTGGAACAGCAGGATTCGGGAGCGCTGCCTCCAGCGCCCGAGGATTCCGGTCAGCCTGCGTCTCCGCTGATCGATCCGAAGATTCTTGAGGCGAAGCGCGAGCAGGAAAAGGAAGAATCTGCCAAGGAAGTGGCGGATAACAAGGCCGGCCAGCAGCCACTCCAGGCGCCGTCATCGGCAACGCCTGCTCCTGGGGGAGGCGTGGTGGTCGCAGCAGGCAAGCGCGTTACGGTGCCGCAATTTACGGGTGAACCGGTGCGCAAGGTGATTGAGCAGGCGGGCAGTATCGGCATCACGGTGAAGGTGCTGGGCAGCGGCATTGCGCGCGAACAGGCTCCCGCACCGGGAACCATGGTTCCGGAAGGAACCGCAGTCGTTGTGCGCTTCGGGCGTTGACGAACAGACACAACACGCGGCCGCGCGGATGAATACAATCATTTCCAGCATGACCTTCGACGACGTTCTCGCTGGTATTTCACTTCTTCATCGTTTCGGCCAGAGTCCGCAT
Organism: Silvibacterium sp.; assembly: GCF_047605705.1. Classification (NCBI taxonomy): domain Bacteria; kingdom Pseudomonadati; phylum Acidobacteriota; class Terriglobia; order Terriglobales; family Acidobacteriaceae; genus Silvibacterium; species Silvibacterium sp. Next base: position 22,034 of record NZ_JASGFD010000024.1, read on the forward strand.
ATCCGCGGCCTTGAGTATGACTCGCGCCGCATCCGGCCGGATGCGGTCTTCGTGGCCATGCGCGGCGAGACGACGGACGGCAACCGCTATCTATCGAAGGCGCTCGAGCTTGGCGCAGCCGCAGTGATCACCGATTCCGCCGAAGCTTTCGAAGGTCTGCGCCGCGATTATCCGGAAACCGCGGCAGCGCTTGTCGCGCACGGGCGCAACGCGCTGGCCCAGGCATCAGCGAATTTTTACATGCACCCGGAACATCGGATGAAGATTAGCGGCGTGACCGGAACCAACGGCAAAACGACCACCGCGTATCTTCTGGACGCCATCCTGAATCATGTGGGGCGCAAGACGGTGTTGCTGGGGACGATTGAGTGCCGCGTGGCTGGTGTCGTTCGCCCTTCCGCGCATACCACACCCGAATCCCGTGACCTCTATGAGCTTCTGCGTGACGGTGTCGATGCCGGGGCCAGCGAGGCTGTGATGGAAGTCTCCTCGCATGCGCTTGAGCAGGGACGCGTCTTTGGCGTGCCTTATGATGTTGCGATCTTTACCAACCTGACGCGCGATCATCTCGATTTCCATGGCACGATGGAGAACTACTTCGCGGCAAAGCGCCGCCTCTTCGATGGTTCGTTGGGTGCGCCGCCGCGTGTGGCTGTGATCAACGCGGACGATCCGTATGGAGAGAGGCTCGTGGTGGCTGCGAAGGAAGCAGTGGCTTTGGTCTACTCTTATGGTCTGGACGCCGGCGAATTTCGTGCCGCAGATATAGAGATGAAGCCGTCTGGCATGCGCTTTACGATCGCTTCGCCCAGCGGCAGTTTTGAAATAGCGTCGAGGCTCACGGGGAAGGTGAATGTCTACAACCTCCTCGCAGCCTGCGCCGCAGCGGCGGCACGCGGCCTCTCGCCGGAGCAGATTCAGGCTGGAGTGGCTTCGCTCGATTGCGTGCCGGGACGCTTCCAGACGGTGGACCGCGATCAGCCCTTTACGGTGGTTGTCGACTACGCGCATACCGACGATGCTCTGCGGAACCTTACCGCCTTGGCCCGCGAGTTTGTGACGGCGAGCGGAGGCCGCGTGCTCACGCTTTTCGGCTGTGGTGGAGATCGCGACCGCGCCAAGCGGCCGCTCATGGGACGCGCGGCGGGCGAGGCCAGCGACTTCGTTATCCTTACTTCGGACAATCCACGCAGCGAAGATCCGCTGGCGATCATTGCCGACGCGCTGCCGGGGCTCGAGGCAACGGGCACGAAGTATGCGGTCGAGCCAGACCGGGCAGCTGCGATCCGCCTTGCTGTGCGCGAGGCGCGTGCAGGCGATATTGTGCTGCTTGCAGGCAAGGGGCACGAAAAGACGCAGACGATAGGAGCTCAGGTGATTCCATTTGATGATGCTGCTGTAGCCACCGCCGCTCTGGAAGCCGTGCAGAACGAGGTGCGCGCATGAAGCTTGAACTGCATCAGGCCGCACAGTGGTGCGGCGCGGAATTGTACGGGGACACGCACCGTGCGAGCGTCGTCACCGGCTATTCCATCGACTCGCGTACGGTGCAACCCGGTGAGCTTTTTTTCGCAGTCAAAGGCGATCGCTTCGATGGCCATGATTTTGTTGCGGCAGCTCTCGCAGCGGGAGCCATCGGCGCCGTTGTTTCTTCTGCGCAGCTGGACCGCCTGGGGAAATTGCCTGGAGCATTGCTTGCAGTGGAGGATCCGCTTGCTGCGTTGCAGCAGCTTGCCGCGGCAGTGCGCCGCCATTGGGGGAAGCGGGTTGTGGGCGTGACCGGGTCGGCGGGAAAGACCACGACGAAGGAAGCGATTGCGGCTGTGCTCGGCGCGCGTTTCTCTGTGTTGAAATCGCAGGGCAATCTGAACAACGGCTTCGGACTTCCATTGCAACTGCTGAAGCTGCAGCCGGAGCATGAGGTCGCGGTCATCGAGATGGGTATGTCCGCGGCTGGCGAGATCGCCGCGCTTGCGCGCATCGCCGCGCCGGAATGGGGTGTCGTCACGAATGTAGGCAATGCCCATGCGGAGTTCTTTCCTGACGGGATTGCCGGGGTGGCGCGTGCGAAGTACGAGCTGATCCAGTCCCTGCCGAATCACGGCACGGCGTTTCTCAACTGCGACGATCATTATGTGGGGCAGTTTGGCCGTGATTTCAGCGGCAGCGTGGTGTACTTCGGGCATGGTCCCTGCGCCGATCCGCGCGCAACGGCCGTGGAATCACTCGGCGTGGATGGTCTGCGAGTCACGGTGCACGCAGGAGAGGAATCTGCCGTTCTACGTTTGCACCTTCTGGGGGAGCATAACGTCTCGAATGCGCTGGCTGCCATTGCCGTCGGCATCGCGGCTGGGATTCCGCTCGACGCCTGCTGCCGGGCTCTTGAAGAGCTGAAGCCGGATGAGAAACGGGGCCGCGCGACCGTGGTTCGCGGCGCGACCATCATCAATGATAGCTACAACTCAAACCCTGAGGCGCTCAAGGCGATGATTACGACGCTCGCCGAAGTGCCGGTAGGCGAGGGAGGCCGGCGCATTCTGGTTGCCGGAGAGATGCTCGAGCTGGGTGCGCAGACCGCGGTGCTTCATGCTGCCTCTGGTGAGCGCGCAGTAAAGGAAAAGGTCGATATTGTTCTGGGTGTACGCGGCGCAGCAGAGCACCTTGTGGCGGAAGTGAAGAAGCAGGGCCGCGAGGCGCACTTCTTCCCAACGCCCGAAGAGGCCGGTGCATGGCTCAATGAGCATCTCCGTGGTGGGGATGTCATTCTCCTGAAAGCCTCGCGCGGCGTGCGTCTCGAACGGCTCCTGGACCTTCTGCAACCATAACTATTACGTATTGTCTGACGTGGAGCGCAGGAGCGGCGGAGGACGATAGCCGAAGGCACGGTCCACGCATTCTGCGATTTTAAGTACGAGCTCGTCCTCAAAGGGCCTGCCCGCGATTTGTACGCCGATGGGCAGTCCCTCGTGGGATTGGCTGACAGGAACAACCGCGGCAGGTGCAGCCAGCAGGTTGAACCACTGTGTGTAGCGCATCGCATCGAGGTAGCGCACCGTCTGTGCTTCGACCTGCCATGCGCGTTCGCCGTGACGAAATGCGGGTACGGAGCAGGTTGGTAGCAGAAAAAGGGGATATTCGCGCATCTCCTCCAGCAGTTTTCCACGGACGATGTCGCATTGCGCCCAAGCGTCGAGCAGCTGTGCCGCGGTCAGCGGTGGTGCCTCCTCTGCGAGTTGCAGAAATTCGCGGAAGATGGGGCTCAGTTCTTCTTCGCGGCCTGCGATGGCAGGGGCGTAAAACATCGCACCGCACTGCATGAAGAATTTCCACCACAGTTGCCGCGCCTCTTCGAGCGCAGCAGGGCGAAACGGCTCTACGCGGAAGCCTAGTGCTTCGAGAGCTTTCGCGGCGGAGCGTACGGCCTCACGGGTTTCGTCGGTGACTGGCGCGATGCCGTCGTCTTCCATCCAGCCAATGCGAACCTGCTTCGCCTGCTCGATCGATATTTCACGTGTTGCGAGTGGAGGGCTTATGGGGTCGAGAGGATCCTGTGCGGCGATGGTCTCAAAGAGCAGGGCAACGTCGCTGATGGTGCGAGCCATCGGCCCTACAGCGCCGAGAATCGAGAAGGGGCCGATGCAGGGTGGTGTATGTCCTCGGCCTGGGATGCGGCCAGGTGTGGGCTTCAACGCGCTGATGCCACAGAAATGCGCAGGCACGCGCACGGAGCCGCCACTGTCGCTGCCGAGACCTCCGGCAGCCATCCCTGCTGCGATGGCCGCGGCTTCGCCGCCGCTTGAGCCGCCAGCAGAGTGCTCCAGGCTCCATGGATTCCGTGTCCTGCCGTAGAGAAGATTGTCTGTCTCATACGCCATGAGGAATTCCGGGCAATTGGTTGTCCCTAACAGTGTTGCGCCCGCAGAGCGTATACGCGCCACTGCTTCTGCGTCTTCGCTGGCAACTTCGCCGCGCAGCAATACGCTGCCTATTTCGCAGCGATAGCCTGCGATGGGCACGGTCGCTTTCGAACTCAGGCAGAGCCCGGCGAGTGGTCCCCTGGCGCCACGCCGTGCCTGCTCGCGAACCCTGTCGGCGTCGAATTCGATGAATGCCCCGAGCGTGGTGTTCCACCGCTCGATCTGCCGGATATGCTCTTCCGCGAGTTCGACAGGCGAAATCCTGCGGGCGCGCAGCATGGCCAGCTGCTCGCGGGCCGAAAGGAATGTCACTGTCATGGTTGCGTATTCGGTTCCGACTTCACCGGAGCGTAGTCGAACTGAAAGTGCTGCAGGCGGTTGCCGAATTCAAAGCGGTCATCCCAGTTCAGCAGGTAGCGAAGCGTCTCCGGCGTGTCTGGATAGTGCTCTGACTTGGGATACGGGTAGCTGCTTTCTTCGTGATACGGAAGCTGCGCGACGCTGAAGGGCATGGCTTCGTAGAAGTCCATATCTTTTACAAAACCGTTCGCGTAGAAGAAATAATCGCGCTTCCAGTGCGGCGGAAGCAGCGGCAGAGAAGCTGCTGCGAACTCAGCGTCGATTTCTTCGCCACTGCCGAAGATCACATACTGATTGTCAGCGCTGGTCAGGAGCGGCGTTACGTTGCCATAGTGCGTGTATGGGCCGCGCTGCCATTCAAAGGGGCCAGTCTGGCTGATTTTCTCGTAGTTATACGTAAGGTCCCCAAGCGTTTTGCCCTCGATCTGCTGCGGGTAACCACGGAAGGCGAGGTGCGCCGTGCCCAGAGGCAGCTCCGTCTGCCGCATCGTGACATGTTGCGATGGACCGTTATCGACCAGCGCCTGGTCCCAGTAGATCTGAAGATTTGTGGTGAGGCGAACCTTAGTCACGCCTGCGGGCAGCTTGCCGGTGAGGTCGACGACAATGGTGCGCGGCAGGCCGGCAGGAAAGCCCATGTCGTCAATGATCCGCTTCCAGCTCCCATCTGGCATTTGTGCTTCGAGATAGGGAGAGATCGGCTTGAGGCCTGCCTGCCATGCGGAGTACATCGAGCTTGCGCTGAAGTATTCGATGTAGCCGTGAAGGAAGAGCCGCAACGGATTTACCGGTGACCATGCGCCCAGATCCAGCGTGAGCGTGTGCATGTTGGCATAGCCCGCATAGCTAAGGTTGGTGAAGTCGCGTACGTATTGGTGATCGCGCTTCGCGAGCAGTGGCAGTACATCCTGCCCATGGTCATCCCATGCGCCGGCAGGCAGACGTGTCTGGGAGGACGCCGCGACAGCTTTGCCTGAAGCAAAAGGAGCTTCATCGAGGAAGCGCTCGTCGGGATAGACTTCGGTGCCTTCAGGATGATCCACGGCAACAAGCCGCAGCTGATCGATGTAGTTGATCTCTTCCATCGGCTCGCCGAAGCGCAGACTCAGGTAGCCGCCGCGCGCTTTCAACTGCGAGCCTTCTACCTTAATCCACTCATCAGCATCGGCTTGATTCGTGGCCGTTGGCGAAACCCAATGCCCGACGACGGCTGCGCCGATGACGTCCGAGATGAACTGATACTTCGTGCCGTCCCATGCGAAGAGAACCGGGCACGAACTGCCACGGCGATCGAGTTCCTTGAGCTCAAGAGGTTTTACCGCCGAGATGTCGATCTCATCTTGTGGCACTCCGGTTGGCCACAGCATCCGCACCACGTCGGCCTGCGTACTCTGCCCAAGGCCAGCGAGAATCGCCGTCGCGCCCTGGCTCAGATAGCCCGCACCGCCGGTGATCTCGAACTTCTGCATCTGCCCGCTCGAAAAGACCTCGACCTTGGTGCCGATGGCGGTCTTGTTGTCGGCAAGGCCGGTCAGATCGATCCGCAGGGAGTGGTTCTTGTTGCCGCCGATATTCTTCAGCGCGACGACCGATCCATCAGCCTGTGTGACGATCAAGTCCGTTGCGCCGTCACCGTCGATGTCATCGGCGATGAGCGCACGAGGATTGCTCAGGTTGAGCTTGCTTGCGCCCACGGCGTCGCTCACATCTTCGAATCCTTGCGGGCCGCGGTTGCGGAAGACGCGCAGACTCGCACCAGCGGGAGTTTCTACGATGGCGGCGAGATCGATCCATCCGTCGTTATCGATATCGATCGGAGTCAGGCCCCATGCGGCCGTGGCATCTTTGAGTGGAAGCGGTACGCGTTCAAAGGTATTGCCGCCAATGTTGTGCCATACCGTGATGCCGGGTGCGCCTGTGTGCGAAACCGCGACGTCCATCCAGCCATCTTTGTCGAAGTCAAAGACAGCGAGGCCGCGCGATGCGGTCAGAGTGCTATCGCTGTAGAGCGGCTGCGGTTGAAATTTTCCTTCGCGCTGGTTCAGATAGGCAATCGGTGCTGCATCCTTACCTGCGACGAGCAGGTCCACGGCGCGGTCGTTGTTGATATCAGAAAGTGTTGCTCCTGCGGTTGGCTTCGCGCCTGCGAGTCCGGTGGGCGCGGTCCACTCGGTAAAGGTGGAGTTGCCGTTGTTGCGCCACAGGATGCTCGGACCGTTGTTGTCCCTGGCTGTGCCTGTCACCAGCAGATCCACATCTCCGTCGTGATCGAAGTCGACAAAGAGCAGGCCAGCGGGATGATTCAGCTGCTGGATGCCAGCCTTTTCGGTCGCGTCTTCAAAATGCCCGTCGCCGGTGTTGTGGTAGAGCACCACGCGATCGGTGAAGGCGACCGCAAGATCGGGCAAACCGTCGCCATCGTAGTCGCCCACGGCGCAGGCCGTCGCGTCTCCCCCTGCGGTAAGGCCGGTCCGCGTGGAGGGGATTTCGGTGTATCCGTTCGCTGACGGTGTGAAGACACGCAGCGCCTGCGCGCCGGTGCCGAGTACAAGCAGGTTCGCTTTGCCGCTTTTTTTCGTCGGCAGCAAACACGCGCCGGCACTGTGGCCGGAGGTCGCACTGGTTAGCGCGGGAGCGATTGTCTCAGGCTTCAGCGTAACGGGGATCATGGGGCCGGGCATCACCGGAGGCGCCAGCATGTCTTCTACCGTTGCGTAGTGGCCCTGCTCGCCATAGGCTGCGCTGAGCGGGCTCGAGATCTTGCCTTGGGTGAGCTGCTGAAAACGCCGCAGGTGCTGGCGCGAGCCATCGGTATCGCCGAGGCGCTGCAACGCGCGCGCGAGGCCGAATTGCGCTGATGCGTGGATCGGATTCAGCTGGATCGCAGTCTCGTATTCCTGCTTGGCATGTTCATAATCACTCAGGCTCAGGTAAAAGGAGCCGAGGAAGTAGTGCGTGTCTGCGTCTTTTGGGTCCAGCGCGACCACATGCTGCAGGTCGTCTATGGCCTGCTTCGGATTGCCGGCGTTTAGGTGCGCGAGGCCCAGCGCATACCAGACACGCGGATTCTTCCCATCGATCTTTGCTGCTTCCTCCAGCGCTGCCTCTGCTTCCGGAAGCTTTTGCAGGTAAAGCAGCGCGATGCCCTTATTCAGCACCGGGATCGCGGTCTGCGCATCGGCGGCATGTGCAGCTTCAAATTTGGCCAGCGCCTTTTCCGAGAATTGCTGATTCATCAGGGCGACACCCACATTGTTGAGGCGCGACGCTTCGACGGAAGGCGCAGCCTGGGCAAAGGCCGGATGCGTGCTGCCCGCGCTGATGAATAGGCAGAGGGCGGAAGTGATGCAGAGTGTTGCGTGCCGGATGAGAGTATTGTGGGCGAACATCGTCGGGGCCAATTATAGAAGAGCAAACGATAGACTGAGAGCGATGCCGGATACCCGTGTGAACACCTGGAACGATCTTTTCCCCTGGATGAAACTCGATTCGCCGCGCCCGATCGATCCGGCCTTGATCCGGACGAAACGCATCCTGATTACAGGCGCCGGCGGTTCGGTCGGGTCCGCACTTGCGCATGAGGTTGCGTCACTCGACCCGGATGTTCTGGTGGCGCTTGAGGCTTCGGAGCAGGGACTGTTTCGGCTCACCCAAGGACTTCGCTCGCCGCACACGGCGGTGCTGGGCAGCGTAGGGGATGAGGGTCTGGTAAGGGAGCTATTCGAGACGCATCGCTTTGACCTGGTGTTACACGCCGCCGCTTATAAACATGTGCCGCTGCTCGAATCGCAGCCGTTCGCGGCTATTGCGAACAATGCGCTTGCAACGAGGAACCTTGTTCGTCTCGCAGCGGAGGCTGGCACCTCGACTTTGGTGCTGCTCTCGACCGACAAGGCTGTAGAGCCGGTGAACATGCTCGGAGTCTCGAAGCGCATCGCCGAGCTTGCGACCCTGGACGCTGGCTTCACGGTAGTTCGGCTCGGGAACATCCTTGGATCGGCGGGCAGCGTGCTGCCGCTTCTTCAGGAACAGCTCGATCGCGGTGAGCCTCTGACCGTCACGCATTCCGAAGCAAGCCGTTATTTCCTCACCATGCCTGATGCGGTGCAGTTGCTTCTGCTGGCAGCCACCGAAGTGCGGGGTCCACAGCTTTTTGTGCCGGAGATGGGCGATCCGATACTGATCCGTGATCTCGCTGAGCGGATGCTCGCATCGTCGAATCGTTCACCGAGGGGCATCCTTTATACCGGTCTGCGCGCCGGGGAAAAGTTGCATGAGGTACTAATCGCGTCTGATGAGAAGGTGCAGATCCTGCCTGGATCGCCGCTTCGTGCTGTCATCACGCCACAGCCTGATTCGCATGTACTCGGGGCCACTCTCGACGCACTTACTTCAGCGGTACAGAGTCGTAATTTGTCACAGCTGCTGGATGCTATTCACCTCCTTGTCCCGGCGTATCAGGGCCAGCCGGAGGTGCGGGCGTGAGCGGGACGAAGCGCACCATTGCCGTGGTCACCAGCTCGCGTGCGGACTATAGCCACCTCTACTGGCCGCTCCGCGACCTTGCCGACCACCCGGACGTCGATCTGCGGCTCATTGTGATGGCGTCGCACCACTCGCCTGCCTTCGGCTCGACGGTAAAAGAGATCGAGAAGGATGGATTTACGATCGCCGGGCGGGTTGAATGCCTGCTGAGTTCGGACTCCGATGTGGGCATGGCGAAAACTATCGGCATCGCGGTGCAGAGCCTCGCCGATCTGCTCGGCACAATGCGGCCGGACCTGCTGCTATTGATTGCCGACCGTTACGAGATGCTGGCGCCCGCGTCGGTGGCACTCGCGCTGCGTATCCCCATCGCACACATTGAGGGCGGCGAGACCAGCGAGGGCGCGATCGACGACGCTGTGCGGCATGCGCTCACCAAGATGAGCCACATCCACTTCACCTCCACGCAAGGCGCTCGCGCACGGGTGATCTCGATGGGCGAGGAGCCGTGGAGGGTGCATCGTGCCGGCGCTCCTTCTCTCGATCATCTGCGGCGCAGCAAGTTGCTGAGTCGCGTGGAGCTGGAGGCGAAGCTCGGCATGGATCTGAGCCGGAAGCCGGTGCTGGTTACGTATCACCCGGTCACATTGCGCACAGATACTACAGAAGAAGCGGATGCTCTCTTTGCTGCGTTGGAGCAGGTTGAGGAGCCAGTCTTCTTCTGCTTTCCGAATGCCGATGCGGGCAGCTATCAGCTCATGGAGCGCACACAGGCGTTCCTCTCACAGCGGGACGATGGCCGGGTCTTTGTGAATCTCGATGCGGTGACCTACTGGAGCCTGTTGCGGCAGGTGCGGATGCTGGTCGGCAACTCCTCGAGCGGCATCATGGAGACGGCTTCCTTCGCGTTGCCGACGGTGAATGTCGGCCTTCGGCAGAAGGGGCGCGAGCGGGCGAAGAATGTTCTCGATGCGGCTCCGGATACGATGGATATCCTTGCGAAGATTCGTATCGCATACAGTGACGAATTCCGTGCATCGCTTGCGGGTATGACAAATCCTTATGGCGACGGTCATGCGGCAGAATTCATCACCCGAGTGCTGACCCAAGTTCCCCTCGGCAGTGAGCTGCTCACCAAGCAGGCGGTACCTTTGCCTATCGTGCTTCCTGACGAGACAGACGCATGAGGATTCCGCTTTCGCAGCCAGACATTACGGACGCTGAGATCGAGGCCGTCACCGCGGTTCTGCGCAGTCCACAGCTCAGTCTTGGGCCGCGTCTGCCGGCGTTTGAGCGCGCGATGGCAGGCTATGTCGGTGTGGCGCACGGTATCGGCGTGAACTCAGGCACCAGCGGGCTGCATCTTTGCGTGCGAGCGCTCGGTTTGGGTGAGGGCGATGAGGTGATCGTTCCGTCCTTCACCTTTATTGCCGCTGCCAATGCCATCCGCTTCGAACGGGCGACGCCGGTCTTTGCCGACATCGATCCGGTTACGCTCAACCTCGATCCTGCGAGGGTGGAAGCTGCGATTACGCCACGCACGCGGGCGATCATGGCGGTGCACAACTTCGGTGTGCCTGCGCCGATGGATGCGCTGCTCGAGATTGCGGAGCGGCACAGGCTTGTTGTGATCGAGGACGCATGCGAGGCGATTGGCGCGGAATATCGTGGGCGCGGGGTGGGAAGCTTCGGTCATGCAGCCGTGTTCGCGTTCTATCCGAACAAGCAGATCACAACCGGTGAAGGCGGGATGATCGTAACGCAAGATGCCGGGCTTGCTGCGAAGATGCGAGCATGGCGCAACCAGGGCCGCTATGATTCGGCTGACTGGCTGCAGCATGAGGAGCTGGGTTATAACTACCGCCTGCCGGAAATGAGTTGCGCGCTGGGCCTGGCGCAGTTGCGACGACTGGATGAGATTCTCATCGCGCGGGCTCGCGTGGCAGCGATGTATGAGCGGGCGCTGGCGGAGATTCCCGAGTTGATTCTGCCTTCACAGGAGCTTGCAGATGGCAGGCGAAGCTGGTTCGTCTACGTGTTGCGGCTTGCAGACCGCTTCGCCCCGCAGCAGCGCGATTGGCTGGCATCGTATCTGCAGGAGCAGGGAATCGGTTGCGCGCGCTACTTTGCTCCGATTCACCTGCAGCCGAGTTACAGCGCGTGGCGCGGTGCGCACCTTCCTGTAACGGAGGCCGTGGCTGCGCGCACGCTTGCGCTGCCGTTCTTCAATCGGTTGACGGAAGATGAGGTTGCACAGGTAGCGGATGTGTTGCGGGCGGGGTTGCGGAGGATTTGAGCGAAGTGCCGCCTCGATTGAGGTTTGTGTGAGATCCACCCATTCCAAAATCGGGCATGGGGGCACCCGCTTCCTCGTTCATAGGAAGAGAACCGCAGGTCCCTCCACTGCGCTTCGCCCTTTGTGCTTCGCTTCGGTCGGGATGACAGTTGTTCTCTTTGGGAAGCTCTCTAAAGAAAGCATTGGGTATGGCCCGTACAGTCTAGAGTGCTACGAGCGCCACGCGCAGACGATGCGTGCGGAGTGTCCGCGCATCTTGAGGCCATCGCTGCGATAGGCAAAGTAGCGGCCGTTCAATTCAGCCGAACCGACATCTTCGATGCGTGAGAATGCGCCGAGCTCCTCCGCCAGATCTTCGGGCAGAAAGAAAAGCTGAAAGGGCTCTCCCGCGAGCGCAACGCGTGCGGACAAAGAGGCGCGCTCCAGTTGTTCGACGGAAGGGAGTGCTTCGGTGCGCAGGAAGTAGTCCATCACCAGAGCGCTGCCTACGGGGCGTGCGTCGAGATAGGCCACGGTGCGGCGGAAGGCTTCGAGCGTGAGATACGGCACGACGCCAAGCCATGCGAAGACAGCGGGCTGCGTGGAATCGAATCCGGCTGCTGCGAGTTCTGTCTCGAGTGATTGCTGCTCGAAATTCACAGGCACGTAGCGCAGAGAATCGGGCACGGTAATGCCGTTGCGTGCGATCAGGCCGCGCTTCCATGCCTGCGTGGAAGGATGATCGACCTCAAAGACGCGGAGGCCGGGATGGGGATTGCGATAGGCGAAGGTGTCGAGTCCGGCGCCGAGCAGTACATACTGTCTCACGCCGCTGGCATAGGCCGTGGCGAGATGATCTTCGGCAAATCGGCTGCGGGCTACGAGAAAGGCGCGCATGCCGAGGGAGTGCGGCTTTTCGAGCTTGAAGCGCGTGCGCTCCAACTCCTCGCGAAACTCCGCACCGAGCAGCGGAACGGCCACGGGGTCAGTGAAGACGACAGGCGAATCGTAGAGCTGGTGCGCAGCGCGGCGCAGGGCTACGCGGATCGCGGTCCGCGAGGGAGTTCCTTCATCCATACGGGATCGATTGTAAATTTCCTAATTCTGCTTTGCCCCGATCTGAACGGTGTTGAAGGAGTCAGGAGGCATCAGGCCGCTGATGCGCTCGCCATGAACGATGAGATCCACCGCGCGCTCGCGCGAGCTGGCGTTGCGCAGCAGGACGATGGTGCTGCCGTCCGGGTTGGCGAAGGCCAGCGCATCCTCCATCGTGCCGTCGAGGTCGAGTCGCCGTGCGCCCGGCTGGATGAAATGGCTGGCGTGTTTGAGCAGATAGTATTCGTGGTTCCAGTGGTAGCTGCGGTCAGTGGGGTTCACGGTGAGCAGTGAGTTCTGCGGCCATCCCCAGTGGCTCACGCCGCCGGGCAGCAGCGAGATATTCCAGTACATGTAGCCGGTGGCGCCGTCGGAGAGGTAGTGGCGCATCAGATCCCAGCAGTAGGTGGCATAGTTCCAGTCGTTCTTGCCGTCGCCGCACTCCTGCTCGGACTGGTAGAGCGTCAGCTCGGGATGCTGGCGGCGGATGACGGCGATGGCGTCCTTGCCGGCCCACTGGATGCCAGCGCCGCGGACCCAGCGCGCGGCCTCGGGATCGGCCAGTGTGCGAAAGAGCAGGTCAGGGTTACCGCGCTCGAGGGTGCCGAAGAAGACATTTACACCGCGCTTTTGCATTTCCGGGCCGAGATGGCAGATGAAGCGTGCCAGACCTTCGGGCGTCCAGGTGCAGCTTGGGAAAGGCTGCGCGGAGTTGAACTCGTTTTGCGGCATCACGGTCTCGATCTCTATGCCCTGGGCGCGGTAGCCATCGATGAACTTGCCAAAATAACGGGCGTAGGCATCGAAGTAGCGATCCTCCTGAAGAAACATGTCTTCGCCCTCGTGACCAACCTGATCGGGGCGGATGCCGTTCGGCGGCCAGCCGGGAAATTGCACGGCTTCGGCGTAGAAGCCGTTTTTTTTCATCCAGCTGGGTGGGCTCCATGGCGAGGCCCACAGGCGCAGGTGCGGGTTATGCTGCTTCGCCGCGTGGATGAAGGGGATCAGCGTCTCCTGGTCGTTGGCGAGGCTGAAGTGTTCGAGGGCGAAGTCGCCGGGCGTTTCATCGTAGGAATACCAGCCGCGCGAGAAGTCATTCGCGCCCACTGGCATGCGGCAGAGGTTCAGGCTTGCGCCCTTGCCGGGAGCGAATAATTCCGCGAAGACGGCTTCACGGTCGGCCTCGCTCAGCAGCGCGATCGAGGTCCATCCCAGCTCATTGAAGCATCCGCCGAAGCCCTGCATCGGGCCACCTGTCGGCGAGTCGGCTATCTGCAGGTCGAGGGTGTCCCAGCGCCATCCGGCTTCCCGCAGCGGGCGTGTCTGCCACGGAGCGCTTTCGGTGGTGCTAATCCACTGGATCTGCGTTGCTGCCTGGGCCCGCCCACTGCGGGAAGCCGTGGTGGCTCCGGCTGCGGCGATCGCTGCTGTCTTTAGAAAGGCTCGCCTTTGGATGACTGTTCTCCTTGCCTGCCCTTTTATTGTCATTCAGACGGAAAGAGGCAGGGCCGAAGCCCCGCCTCTCGATTTTCCATTCGCCGGTGTGCCTAAAAAAACTCCGGCGCGCCCCGGCGCAGATAGGCTCCATATCCACCGAAACCCAGCGCGGCGACGACCGCCAGCACGTTGTAGTAGAACATCGGGTGCAGCCATCCCGGCGAGTAGGTCAGATCCTGGCCGGACCAGAGGGTGAGCAGGATCGCGAAGAAGCCGAACTGTCCGGCGATGACCTGCAGTGCCAGCCCCCAGCGCCGCCGCCTGTCGAGGATTTCGATTTCGTCGGGCGATGCGTTCTGCTCTTCCACGGGAATCGTCAGGTTGGCCATCCGGAAGCTCCTTGGTTTGTTCGATGTCCTGCGCGTGCCATCGGCGTTTCGCGAAACAGTAAAGCAGAGAACAGCTTTCGTTGTACAGGCCAGAGATACGGATTTCCGGGAGAGCGTGCTTTTCCGGGCGATGCCCGAGAGCAGGATCACCGTCCTAAGGGGTGGATGCGGTCCGCCGTCCGGAGGGATTCCTGTCGCATCCGTCGAGGCTCCGAAGTAACCCGTTCGCTGTGTGAAAAATTGAACCCGCTGCCCCCCTCGTGATACACCCGGGGCATGAGCACTTCTGTTCAGCACGATCCCGCCGAGGCAGCCAAGCGCAAGGCCGCCGAGTACGCCGCCGCGCAGATTCAGGACGGCATGGCCGTCGGCCTCGGCTCCGGCACCACCTCCAAGCTGGTCATCGACGAGGTTGGCCGCCGCGTCAAGGAGGGGCTGCGCATCAAGGCCATCGCCACCTCCATCCAGTCGCACAACCAGGCCGTGGCGCTGGGGATTCCCATCACCGACTTCGCCTCGACGCCCCGGCTCGATCTCGCGGTCGACGGCGCGGATGAGGTCCAGCGCGGTACGCTTCATCTGATCAAGGGCCACGGCGGCGCGCTGCTGCGCGAGAAGCTGGTCGAAATCATCGCCGACCGCCTCCTGATTGCGGTTGACCCTCGTAAGCTTGTCGATACGCTCGGTTCGGTCTTTCAGGTTCCGGTGGAAGTTGTCCCCTTTGCATGGGAGAGCACTGCGACCCGTCTGCGCGAGCTCGGCTTCTCGCCTGAGTTGCGCGTGCACGAGGATGGCAAGCCCTACATCACGGACGGCCAGCACTACATTCTCCACTGCGACCTGCCCGGTTCCGGTCTTTCGCCGGAGGAGGCCGCCGAAGCCTTCAACCGCACCGTTGGTGTGGTCGAGCATGGGCTCTTCCTGAACATGGCCAGCCAGGTCGTCATCGGCAGCCCGGACGGCATCGAGATCCTCGATCCAATCGTGAAGTAACTGTGCAGGCCAAGAGGCAATCCGTTCCGGAATCGAGAGAATCCGGCCGCGAATTGCCTCTTTTCGCGCTGCTCTCCCGGGCTCTGGTGGCCTTCACCATCGAGCTGGATAACACCTTTGAACAGCGCGTCCCTCATCGCATCTCCGATGTCCCGAAAGGATCTGCCGCGCATGATCCCGGCGCGCAGTGGCTGGTTTCGTATGCGATCTGGTCGCACTTTCTCGTGCATGTGCCGGAATCGGGTATTTCCGTGCGCGAACTATTGCATGTCACCGGTTTGGACAAGTCGTCGCTGAAGCAGTGGCTCACACGGCTTACTCGCTGGTGGGGCTACCTCACTCTTTCGCCCAGCCTTGTTGCCGGACCGCCCGGTGACCGGATCGTGCGGTTGACCCGCGGTGGCCTCTCTGCCCGGCAGGCATGGCTACCGCTCGCGGCTGAGATCGAAACGCGCTGGCGCGGCCGTTTGGGGGATCCGGCGATCGAGTCCTTGCGCCGGGCACTCATCGCAGTGGCGGGCCGGATTGAGCATCATCTCCCCGATAGCCTCCCGATTCTCGGCTACGGCCTGCGTGCGCCGCTCGGTCGTTTCGCGGCTACGCCCAGAACGGGGCGGGAAGAAATAGACCGGCTTTCACTTCCGGCACTGCTTTCGCATGTGCTCCTCGCCTTCACTATCGACTTCGAAAGGCAGTCGGAGCTGTCCCTTGCTATTTCCGCGAACACCCTGCGTGTGCTCTCCGACAAAGGCACGCGGAGGCGCGATCTGCCAGCTCTGACTGGTATCTCTGCCGAGGCGAATACGATGGCCCTCGGTGTCCTCGACAAAGCTGGTTATGCAGTGAGTGGGCCGGAATCGCCGGGCAGCCGCGTGAGGGTTATCCGTCTCACAGAGAAGGGAGTTCTCGCGCAGGAGGCGAACCGGAGATTGGTGTCGGCGATTGAGAAGGAATGGGTGCAGCGTTTCGGCCGGAATGAGCTCTCTGATCTGTATGCGTCCCTGGCCGCGCTGCCTGAAGCCGATCTGCTGGCGGGTCTGGTTCCTCATTCCCAGGGCTGGCGTGCCTCTCGCCCTGCGATGACCGTGCTGCCGCACTATCCCACCGTTCTTCATCGGGGAGGGTATCCGGATGGCGCATAGAGCTGGCCTTGGTATGCTCTCCACACATGAGATCCCAGCTTGCTCTGCTCACTGCCGCTGCCGTGCTGCCGTTTTCTGCGTTCGCCCAGTCGCCTGCTCCGCTCACCGCGCCGGAAAAGACGATGGTGTCCTACATCGATGCGCATGAGCAGGAATCGAGTGACTTGCTGGCAAAGCTCGTCTCGATCAACAGCGGCACGCACAACCTTGAAGGCGTGCGCGAGGTCGGGAAGATTCTCTCGGATGACCTGGCTGGCCTGGGCTTTCAGGTTCGCTGGCTGGATATGAGCCAGGTGCAGCGCGCCGGTGTGCTTGTCGCGGAGCATCCCTGCCCTGAGCCGGGCAAGTGTGGTAAGCGCATGCTGCTTATCGGCCACATGGACACGGTCTTTGAGAAGAACAGCGCTTTCCAGGCGTACGCACCGCCCGCAGCGGGCAGCACCATTGCGACGGGGCCGGGCACGAATGACATGAAGGGTGGGCTGGTCGACATGATCTATGCGCTCAAGGCGATGCAGGCTGCGGGCGTCCTGAAGCAGACCGAGATTGCCGTGGTCCTGAGCGGCGATGAAGAAGCGCACGGCGAACCGGTGACGATTTCACGGCGTGACATGATCGAGGCTGCGCACCATAGCGATGTGGCTCTCGAGTTCGAGGGCACACCGCGTTTCAACGGCATTTTTTACGGATCGGTGAGCCGCCGCAGCTCGATCACCTGGCAGATCAGGACCACAGGCGAGACCGGACACTCCTCTGCGATCTTCTCAGCGGAAAAGGGCTACGGCGCGATCTTTGAGCTCACGCGCATCCTCGATGCCTTCCGCATGCAATTGCCCGAGGCCGGGCTGACGTATAACGTCGGCATGGTGCTGGGCGGTACGGACATCAAGCTGGATGAGGCAGGCAACAACGCGACGGTTGAGGCCAAGAACAACGTGATTCCGCCCTCGGCCTTCGCGAGCGGTGATATCCGTACGCTTTCGAATGAGCAGACCGACCGGGTGGAGAAGAAGATGCAGGAGATTGTCGCGCAGCATCTCGCCAGGACGGGCGCCACGATCAGCTTCGGTGAGGGTTATCCGGCGATGGCCGCGACAGCGGAGAATCGCGCGGTACTGGCGATTCTGAACCGGGCGAATGCGAGCCTTGGTTTTGCACCGATGCCGGAGCTGGATCCGATGAAGCGCGGGGCAGGCGACATTGCGTTCGTGGCGGATATCGTGCCGGGACTTGCCGGCGTAGGGGCAACGGGAGACGGAGCGCACGCTCCCGGCGAGACGATTGATCTTGCCGCGCAGCCGGTCAACACCAAGCGCGATGCGGTGCTGATGTATCGCCTGAGCCGGATCGATCAGAAGACCGGACTGGTTGAGGCGGCGCGCTGACCGTCGATCTGGTCGCACCCAGCCAATTGCAGGCTTGAGTGGGCCATCCATAATCGAGCGTGAAAGGAAGAGGGGCGTGCGGGCAGCATACCCCTCTTCGTGATCCTTAACCTGTTATGCCGATTGCAGGAAGGCGACCGACTGCACTCCGGCCACATCGAACCGCTTGCGGCAGCGGATATTCTTGCAGGCCACCATGTCATCCTTGCGAACCATGTAGGACTGCGCCTTGGCGAAGCGGGCGCGGTCACGCTCGTCGGCATGGCGTGGCAGACCGTTCTTCTTGCGCCGCACCAGCCAGCCCAATTGGTACTCGTCCGCCTTGCCGCAGTGCGGACACGTCAGCTGGTGATTCCGCTGTTCTGCCTTTTCGTCAAAAAAATCGCGTTCTTCCATCGCTTCACCTTCGCTTGAGAGTCGAGCCGTGGCTGCGCTCTTCCATTTGCAAATATTGTAGAGACGTCTCGTGCTTTGCGAAAAGTATGTGGCCAGTCTTTGATACGGGATTGCAGCGAATCCGCGTATGCTTGGGAGCGAAGGAAAGGTGCGTATGGCCGCGAAGAAGGCAAAAAAGAAGACGTTCTCCGCGGTGAAAGCGGTGAAGGCGAACGCCCGCGAGCGCGTTGGGCAGCCGAAGGCCGAGCGTGTGATTGTCGACACGCCTCGCGCTGAGCGCCGCAAGGCGAAGCACAAGGAAACTCTCGCAGAGATTCTCATCCGGGAAGACTGAGGCGAAGGCAGACAGGAGGCGCGCATGAGTCAACAGTTTCTTAACCTCATTCGCAGTGGGCAGACGGCCGAGATTGCCTCTGCTGTCGAAGCGCAGCCTGAGCTTGCCCGCTGCCGCGATGCGCAGGGCGTCTCCGCGCTGATGTGGTCCATCTATACGCAGCAGCCGCTGATCCGCGACTTTCTTCTCACTCGCATCGGGCCAGCCGATGTGCATGAGGCTGCCGCGCTTGGCGATTGTGGCCGCATGTATGCGCTCATCTCCGCAGACGCGATGGCTGCGCGTGCTGTCTCCGCAGATGGCTGGCCGCCTCTGCACCTGGCCTCGGCCTTCGCCACGCCGCAGGCTGTAGAACTGCTGCTTGAACACGGCGCGCACATTCACCAGGTTTCGCATAATGCACTTCGCAACCAGGCTCTGCATGCATGCGTCGCGCTTAGCCAGTCCGCCGCTGTGCTTCGTCTTCTGCTCGAGGCCGGAGCGCCCGTGAACAGCACGCAGGCTGGCGGATACACGCCTCTGCACCAGGCCGCTTCAGGAGGCAAGGGAGATTTTGTGACTGCGCTGCTCGAGTACGGGGCTGATCTGTCGCTGCTTTGCCATCAAGGCAAGACCGCATCCGACTATGCGCGAGAGCATGGGCACGCGGAGATCGTGGAATTGCTGCATCGCACCGCTTCGGCTTAGTGGTTGCTCATCCCGTTACGTGTCTGCCAGGTAATTGAGAGCAGAACTGGGCCAAGTTCTTCCTCTTTTGTTCGCTTCAATGTCTCTTATGGGCATACGCCGGCGAACGGCAGCGGGGTATCTTTTCAGAATTTCCATGGAAGCGCTCGCTTTCGTGCTGGGCCGGACCATGGCAGGCGGCTGGCTTTTCGTGGTAGAACCGCAAGGGATGCAACAATATCGTTTCCCGGATCGTCTTAGGAATCACGCTTAAGTCGGGCTGTAGAGACAGCTTAGGGAAAATTTTGTGTGGTGGCCGGCCAACTCCGCCGGGTCTGCTGCTTAACCTGCTCAAATACCGCAACGCCTGAACAGTTATGGACCGGATGGATGGCACTGAGGCCGTCCGTGTCACAAAACCAGTAGTTTGAATCCCACCCGCAGGCCTGAACCTGACGAAGGGTGAACGAAATCACGATGGAACAGAGACCGCCCGAGCCACCTATTCCGCCCGACCACCAGTTGCCGAAATCCACTACCCCTGAACCCGCACCCGCGGCCCCGAAAAAGGGCCGGCAGTGGCTTTGGGCCATCCTGCTCCTGGTGTTTGCCGGCATTCTCTTCCTGATTCTTCGCCATCACGACGACTCCAAGAAAGCCGCAGGCGGCAGTGGTGGAGGTGGCCGGCATGGATTCAGCGGGCCGGTGACGGCTACGGCCTCGTCCGCCAAGCAGGGCGATATCGGTGTGTATCTCGATGCCATCGGCACGGTGACCCCGGTCTATACTGCGGCAATCTACAACCAGGTCGAAGGCGTGATCACCGCGGTGCACTACCGCGAAGGCCAGCTGGTACATAAGGGCGATCCGCTCGTCGATATCGACGCCCGCCAGTACGCAGCCAATGTCGAGACGGCCGAGGGCACGCTGGCCAAGGACCAGGGCGTTCTCGCTCAGGCGCAGATGGACCTCGACCGCTACCAGAAGGCCTGGGCGGCGAACGCGATCGCCAAGCAGACGCTCGATGACCAGGAGAAGCTCGTCCTGCAGGATGAAGGCACGGTCAAGTCCGACCAGGGCACGCTGGATTACGACAAGGTACAGCTCTCCTATTGTCATATCGTGGCCCCCTTTACCGGCCGCGTGGGTCTTCGCCTCGTAGATCCCGGCAACCTGGTGCAGGCCAGCAGCAGCACGGAGCTGGCAGTTGTCACCCAGACACAACCCATCACCGTCGTCTTTACTGTCGCTCAGGACAGTCTCCCCGAAATCCTGGAACATACCAGCCAGACTGGCGGCAAGCTGGCCGTGGATGCCTATAACCGCGACTCCAGCCAGAAGCTGGCGACCGGTACGCTGCTGGCCATCGATAACCAGGTGGATACAACCACCGGTACGGTGAAGCTGCGCGCGCAGTTCGACAACAAAGACAACGCCCTGTTCCCCAATCTCTTTGTGAACACCCGCCTGCTGGTTACGACCCAGCACAACCAGACCCTGATTCCGGATGCAGCCATCCAGCACAACGGCGACGAGTCGTTTGTGTACGTGCTCGATCCGATCAAGGCCTCGGACAACGCCTCGCAGAAAGCCGAGCCTGAAGAAGCGCAGCCTGAGGCTTCGGATGAGTCTGGTAAGAGCGGCTCCGGCTCGGCCAATGGAGCCGGCGGCAAGGGTGGGCAGAAGCCCGGTTTCACCGCTCGTAAACAGGATGTGAAGGTTGGTATCTCGGATAACGGTACGACCGCGGTTCAGGGCATCACCCCTGGAGACATGGTAGCCACGAGCAGCTTCGAGAAGCTGCAGCCCGGCTCCAAGGTCATCCTCAGCAAGAAGCCCATCCCCACGGACACCACCGAGAGCATAACCCCGTGAGTCCTTCCCGCCCATTCATTCTGCGGCCAGTGGCGACGTCCCTGCTGATGGCCGCAATTCTTCTGGCCGGACTTGTCGCCTTCACGCAGCTGCCGATTTCGGCGCTGCCTGAGGTCGACTATCCGACGATCCAGGTGCTGACCTTTTATCCCGGCGCCAGCCCGGATGTGATGGCGACGACCGTCACAGCTCCGCTGGAGCGCCAGTTCGGCGAAATGCAGGGTCTCAGCCAGATGACCTCGACCAGCTCGGGCGGCGTCTCGGTGGTGGTGCTGCAGTTCAGCCTGACGTTGAACATCGACGTTGCCGAAGAAGAAGTGCAGGCCGCGATCAACGCCGCGCAGAGCCTGCTGCCTTCGCTGCTGCCTGCACCCCCGGTCTACAGCAAGACCAATCCGGCCGATGCGCCGGTGCTGACCATGGCGATCACCTCGGACTCCATGCCGCTTTCGCAGGTGGAGGATCTGGTGGATACGCGCATGGCGCCCAAGCTCTCGCAGCTGAATGGCGTCGGTCTGGTTTCGATCAGCGGCGGCCAGAAGCCTGCGGTCCGCATCCAGGTGAACCCGACGCAGATCAACGCCTACGGCCTCAACATGGAGGACGTCCGCACGGCGCTGGCCGACGCCAGCGTGAATGCGGCCAAGGGTAACTTCGACGGTCCGAATAAAGACTGGGAGATCGACTCCAACGACCAGCTGGTGACGGCGGATGACTACAAGAATGTGGTCATCGCCTATCGCAACGGTGGCCCGGTCTTCCTCAAGAACGTCGCGAATGTCGTGAATGGAGTTGAGAATAGCCGCCAGGCCGCCTGGATGAACCAGACGCCTGCTGTTGTGCTCAATGTCCAGCGCCAGCCCGGCGCGAACACCATCAGTGTCGTCAAGAGCATTAAGAAGCTGATGCCGCAGCTGCAGGCCAACCTGCCGGCTGGCATCCAGGTGACGACGCTGACCGACCTAACGACGGCTATCCAGGCCTCGGTGGATGACGTGGAATTCGAGATGATGCTGACCATCGCGCTGGTGGTGATGGTCATCTTCCTCTTCCTGCGTAATCTCTACGCCACCATCATCCCGTCGGTTGCCGTGCCGCTTTCGCTCATCGGCACCTTCGCGGTAATGTACATGCTCGGCTACTCGCTCGATAACCTGTCGCTGATGGCGCTGACCATTTCGACCGGCTTCGTGGTCGACGACGCGATCGTGATGATCGAAAACATCTCCCGTTACCTCGAAGAGGGCGACTCGCCGATGCAGGCCGCTCTCAAGGGAGCAGGGCAGATCGGTTTTACGATCCTCTCGCTGACGGTATCGCTCATCGCCGTGCTCATTCCGCTGCTCTTTATGGGCGATGTGGTTGGCCGCCTCTTCCGCGAGTTCGCGGTGACGCTCGCGGTCACCATCGTGATCTCCGCGGTGGTCTCGCTAACGCTCACGCCGATGATGTGCTCGCGTATCCTGCGGCACAACCCCAAGGCGCAGGAAGGCCGCTTTTACAAGGCTTCAGAGCGCGTCTTCGAGAACATGATCGCCTTCTACGGTCGCACGCTGAAGGTGGTGCTCCGCTTCCAGACGATCACGCTGCTGGTGGCTGTCTGCACGCTGGCGCTCACTGTCGTGCTCTACATCTATATCCCCAAGGGCTTCTTCCCGGTGCAGGATACGGGTGTGATCCAGGGTATTTCGCAGGCCCCGCAGTCCATCTCCTTCGACGCCATGACCAAGGCGCAGAAGGAGCTGGCCCGCATCATTCTCGAAGATCCTGCGGTCGAGAGCCTGTCCTCGTTCATCGGCGCGGATGGCACAAACACCACGCTGAACAGCGGCCGCTTCTCGATCAACCTCAAGCCGCTCGATCAGCGCGATCTCAGTGCCTCCGACGTGATCCGCAGGCTGCAGAAGAAGCTGGCGAATGTGCACAACATCCAGCTCTACATGCAGCCGGTGCAGAACATTACGGTCGATGACCGCGTGACCCGCACGCAGTATCAGTACACGCTCGAAGACCCCAACAGCGTGGAGCTGAATACCTGGACGAACCGCTTTGTCGACAAGCTGAAGAAGCTGCACGATCTCGAAGACGTTGCGACCGATCAGCAGACCGGCGCGAGCGCTGTTTCTCTGATGATCGACCGCGTTACTGCTTCGCGTCTCGGCATCGCTCCCAGCACGATCGACAACACCCTCTATGACGCCTACGGTCAGCGGCAGATCAGCACGATGTACACGCAGCTGAATCAGTACCACGTCATCCTCGAGGCCATGCCGCAGTTCCAGCAGGATCCCTCGCAGCTGAACAAGCTCTACATTCAGTCCGATGCATCCTCCGGTACGAGCGGCGCGGGTGCTTCCACCTCGTATTCCTCTTCGGCGTCCACATCGGCAGGCTCGAACTCGACGACGACATCGATCGCGTACACGCCGTCGAGCAATGTGCTCACGCCGCCTACGAGCATCATGACGCCCACGACGACGAGCAATACGGCGACCTCGTCCACCGCGCCGAATGCCGTGCCGCTGAGCGCGTTCACGCGGCTTGGCTCGACGACGGAGTC
The DNA here is from genome assembly GCF_047605705.1 of Silvibacterium sp. Classification (NCBI taxonomy): domain Bacteria; kingdom Pseudomonadati; phylum Acidobacteriota; class Terriglobia; order Terriglobales; family Acidobacteriaceae; genus Silvibacterium; species Silvibacterium sp. The sequence continues at coordinate 45,343 of NZ_JASGFD010000024.1, forward strand.
TCTCTCGATCAATCACCAGGGGCAGTTTCCAGCGGTGACGGTCTCCTTTAACCTTGCCCCGGGCGCATCGCTGGGCACAGCGATCACTGAAATCGACAAGGTTGCCGCGGACATGCACTTCCCGGCCAGCCTGCAGGCTGATTTCCAGGGCACCGCGGCTTCGTTCCGCAACTCGCTCTCGAACGAGGCGCTGCTGATTCTTGCCGCGCTGGTGGTCGTCTACATCGTGCTGGGTGTGCTCTACGAGAGCTTCATCCACCCAATCACTATTCTCTCCACGCTGCCTTCGGCGGGTGTCGGCGCGCTGCTTTCGCTCATGCTCTTCCACCAGGATCTGAGCGTAGTCGCGATCATCGGCATCATCCTGCTGATCGGCATCGTGAAGAAGAACGGCATCATGATCGTCGACTTTGCCCTTGAGGCCGAGCGCGAGCATGGGCTCGATTCGACGGAGGCAATCTATCAGGCCAGCCTGCTGCGCTTCCGCCCCATCATGATGACGACGATGGCCGCGCTGCTCGGTGGTATTCCGCTGGCCTTCGGTTCGGGTATCGGCTCGGAGCTGCGCCGTCCGCTCGGCATCTGCATGGTCGGCGGTCTACTGCTCAGCCAGGTCCTCACGCTTTACACCACGCCGGTCATCTACATCTTCTTCGATCGCCTCGCGACGAAGTTGAGCGGCAAGAAGGATAAGGACGCTTCGCATCAGGATGCCCGGCATCATCTGCTGGACGGCGAGGCGCAGGCGTAGACATGAATATCTCCGCGCCATTTATCCGGCGCCCCGTGGCCACCACGCTGCTGACTATCGCGGTGGCCATTGCGGGAATCATCGGGTTCACGGTCCTTCCGGTATCGCCGCTGCCGCAGGTCGACTTTCCTACGATCCAGGTGCAGGCGTCGCTCTCCGGTGGCAGCGCCGCGATCATGGCGTCTTCCGTGGCGACGCCGCTCGAGCGCCAGTTCGGACACATCGCCGGCATTACCGAGATGACTTCGTCCAGCCAGCTTGGCCAGACGCAGCTCGTACTGCAGTTCGATCTGAACCGTAATATCGACGGCGCGGCGCGCGACGTGCAGGCAGCCATCAACGCCGCACGCACGTATCTGCCGACGAACCTGCCCAGCAACCCGACCTATCGCAAGGTCAATCCTGCGGATGCGCCGATTATGATCATCGGCCTCACTTCGGACGTTTACGATCGTTCGAAGCTCTATGACCAGGCCGACACCGTTCTCGAGCAGAAGCTCTCGCAGATTGAAGGTGTGGGCCAGGTGGTTGTAGGCGGCGGCGCGCTGCCATCGGTACGCGTCGAAGCGAATCCCACGCTGCTGAACAGCTACGGCATTACGCTGACCCAGGTACAGAGCGCGCTCAGCACGGAGAACTCGCAGCTTGCGCGCGGGCAGATTGTCAATGCCGCCAACACCGCGGATATCACGATCAACGGCCAGATCGGCCACGCTTCGGACTACAAGCCGCTGATCATCGGCTACAAGAACGGAGCCGCGGTTCGTCTCTCCGATGTCGCGCAGGTGGTCGATTCGACGGAGAACATCCGCAACGCCGGCTATCTCAACGGCAAGCTTGCGATCCCGCTGATCATCTTCCGCCAGCCCGGCGCCAACATCATTCAAACCGTCGATCGCATTCGCGCTCAGCTGCCGTTCCTGAAGGCGACGGTGCCGGTGGGCGTCGACATGACGGTGGTGATGGATCGCACGACGACCATCCGCGCCTCCGTGAACGACGTCGAGCGCAGTCTGATTCTCTCGATCATCCTGGTTGTCGTTGTCGTATTCGTCTTTCTGCGCAGTCCCCGCGCTACGCTGATTCCGTCGGTGGCCGTGCCGGTCTCACTCATCGGCACCTTCGCGGTGATGTACATGTTCGGCTACTCGCTCGACAACCTCTCGCTGATGGCTCTGACCATCTCGACCGGTTTCGTCGTCGACGACGCGATCGTGGTGATGGAGAACATCACCCGGCATCTCGAAGATGGCATGGAGCCCTTCGAGGCGGCACTCAAGGGCGCCAAGGAAATCAGCTTCACGGTCTTCTCGATCAGCGTGTCGCTGGTGGCCGTGTTCATTCCTATTCTGCTGATGGGCGGCATCGTTGGACGCCTCTTCCGCGAATTCGCGGTCACGCTGTCCACGGCCATCCTGGTGTCGATGATCATCTCGATTACCACCACGCCGGCCATGTGCGCGCACCTGCTGAAAGCGCACAACGAGGAGCATGGCCGTCTCTACCGCTTCAGCGAAAAGATCTTCGACAGCATCCTCAGCGGTTATCGCGGCAGCCTGCGCTGGGTTCTGAAGAACCCCGGCCTGATCCTGGTCGTTCTGATCATGGTCGTGGCTCTCAACGTGGTGACCCTCATCAAGGTGCCCAAGGGCTTCTTCCCGCAGCAGGATACAGGCGCGCTTGTGGGTGGCGTACAGGGACCGCAGGATGCCTCGTTTCCCGTGATGGATAACTCCATCAAGATGCTGGTGAAGACGATCAAGGCCGATCCCGCGGTGAACAACGTCATTGGGTACGTGGGCAACGGCAACGGCGGCTTTATCTACGTCGCGCTCAAGCCGCTCGACGAACGCAAGATCAGCGCGGAGCAGGTAATCGATCGCCTGCGGCCGAAGCTCAATCGTCTGCCGGTTGCATCGATGTTCCTGCAGGCCGCGCAGGATCTGCGCATCGGTGGCCGCAGCTCGAACGCGCTCTACCAGTACACGCTGCAGGCGGACAGCCTCGACGATCTGAAGAAATGGGCTCCGAAGCTCAAGGATGAGATCGCCAAGCTGCCGGGCCTGCAGGATGTGAATACGGACTACCAGAATGCCGGCCTGTCCGAATACCTCACCTACGATCGCACCACCGCTGCCCGTCTCGGCGCCAGCGCGTCGTCGATCGATAATGATCTCTATGCGGCATACGGCCAGCAGCTGGTTTCGCTGATCTACACGCAGATGAACCAGTACTACGTGGTGCTTGAAGTGGCCCCGCAGTATTGGCAATCGCCCGATGCGCTGAACAAGACCTACATCTATACCGGCGAAGGCATGACGCCCATCTCCACGCTGGTGCGCGCAAATACCCAGACAACGCCGATCTCCGTAGCGCACACAGGCGTATTCCCGTCGGCTACGATCTCCTTCAACCTTGCGCCGGGTGTCTCGATGGGACAGGCGACGGAGGAGGTCACGGAGCTGCAGGATAAGCTGGGGATGCCGCAGACGATCCACGGATTTTTCTCCGGCACGCTGCAGGCGTTTCAGGCTTCGCTTTCGAGCGAGCCGATGCTGATCGTCACCGCGATCCTTGCGGTGTATATCGTTCTCGGCATTCTTTACGAAAGCCTCATCCACCCGCTGACGATTCTTTCGACGCTGCCTTCGGCCAGCATCGGCGCGACCGTGGCGCTGATGCTCTTCGGCTCTGAGCTCGATGTGATCTCGATTATCGGCATCATCCTCCTGATCGGTATCGTGAAGAAGAACGCCATCATGATGATCGACTTCGCGCTGCAGGCCGAGCGCGAGCAGGGCATGAAGACCGAAGACGCCATCTTCGAGGCTTGCATGCTGCGCTTCCGCCCGATTCTCATGACCACCATGGCTGCGCTCTTCGGCGCGCTGCCGCTGGCTTTCGGTACGGGGACCGGATCTGAGCTTCGCCGGCCGCTTGGCATCACCATCGTCGGTGGACTGATCATGAGCCAGCTGCTTACCCTCTACACCACGCCGGTCGTTTACCTGTTCCTCGATCGCACCCGGCTCCGCGTGCTCGGTAAGAGCCACGACACATTCAATCCTGAAGCAGAGGGAGGCGTCGCATGAGGACATCGCCCCACACCAAGAGACCCAGCATGAACCACGATGAAGTTCCAGGCTCCTGTCATCTGAAGCGGACCGGCGCAGGCCGCACGGCCACCGCGATTGCCGCTACCCTTTCGCTGCTGCTCTCCGGCTGCATGCCCGGGCCGAAGTATCAGAGGCCCTCTGCGCCTGTGTCCGCCGCGCCCGCGTACAAAGAGACGCCGGCCAATTTCCAGGATGCGGACGGCTGGAAGGTCGCGCGCCCCGATGATGCCATGCTCAAGGGCAAGTGGTGGGAGATCTACCAGCAGCCGGAGCTGAACGTACTCGAAGATCAGCTGGTCATCAACAACCAGAACATCCGGGAGTACTTCGAGAACTTCATGGCTGCCCGCGCGATGGTGCGCGAGGCCAAGGCGCAATACTGGCCGACGGTCACCACATCGCCAGCATGGACCCGCTCCAAGAGCTCCGGAAACCTTGGCCAGTCTTCGACTGCAAATGCCGGCAGCACCGCATCGACCTGGGCGATGCCGCTCGATGTCTCATGGACGCCGGACTTCTTTGGCAAGATTCGCAGCGAGGTGAGGGAAGAGCAATATGCTGCGCAGGTTTCGGCGGCGGATCTCGAAAACGAGAAGCTGACTGAGGAAGCCACGCTGGCTGAATACTTCTTCGAGCTGCGCGGACAGGATGCGCTGCAGAAGGTTCTGGATGACACGGTAGCCGCCGACCAGAAGGCTCTCGACCTGACTCGGCATCTTTATGAGACCGGTATCGATGACTATGTCTCTGTCGTCGAAGCCGAGGCGACGCTGAAGGCAGCCCAGTCTTCGCAGCTCAATCTGGGTGTGGATCGCGCGCAGTACGAGCATGCGATCGCAATGCTGATCGGCAAGCCGGCGACCGATTTCTCCATGCCGGTGAAGGGGCTGCTTACACCGCCGCCGCCGATCCCGGTAGGTGTGCCGTCTCAGCTGCTCCAGCGCAGGCCGGATATTGCTGCAGGCGAGCGCACGCTGGCCGAGGCGAATGCGACGATCGGTATCGGTTACGGTGACTTCTTTCCCGATGTCACGCTCACTGCGGAAGGCGGCTTCGAGGCCTCGCAGTTTCAGCACTGGTTCGACTGGCCGAGCCGTTTCTGGTCGATCGGCCCATCGATCTCGCAGACGATCTTCAATGGCGGTCTCTATCGCGCGGAGCTGAACCAGTACACGGCAACCTACAACGCCGATGTGGCCACTTACCGCCAGACGGTACTTACGGCGTTTCAGCAGGTAGAGGACTATCTAGCTGCGACCCGCATCCTATCGCAGCAGGTGATCCGCGAACAGGAAGCGGTAACTGCGGAGCAGAAGTATCTCGACCTCGAGATGCATCGCTATGAAACCGGCCTCGATCCGTATATCGATGTCACCATGGCGCAGACCACGCTGCTCGCGGAGCAACAGACCCTGGCGTCGCTTCAGATCCAGGAGTCCGTGGCCTCGGTGGAGTTGATCGAAGCGCTTGGCGGCGGATGGGATGTGTCGCAGCTTCCGACTCCGGCGCAGGTCAGCGTCAAGCCGACAAAAGGTGAGTACGCTCGCGATAAGTAGCCGTAACAGTTGCAAAATGCACTGAGGGCGCCGCAATCAGCGGCGCCCTCAGTGCATTTTGAGAGAGAAACGATGGTGACGGTTACGAGACCAGCGACTTGAGGTGAGAAACCACGTCGGCTACGGCAACATCTTCGCCGGCAGCCTTTGCGCGCGTCACTAGCTCCACCTTGCCTTCGGCGATCTTCTTGCCGACGGTTACGCGGTACGGGATGCCGACGAGATCGGCGTCCTTGAACTTCACGCCGGCGCGTTCGTCGCGATCGTCGAGCAGCACGTCGAAGCCCGCAGCTTCGAGTTCTGCGGCGATCTTCGAGCCCGCTTCCACCAGGGCTTCGTCCTTGATGTTGGTGAGCGTCACCACCACTTCGAACGGCGCGATCGACGGCGGTAGCCAGAAGCCGTTCTCGTCGTTGTTCTGCTCGATGCACGAGGTGAGGATGCGCTCGATGCCGATGCCGTAGCTGCCCATGATCGGCGTAACTTCCTTGCCGTTGGGATCGAGTACACGCGCGCCCATGCTCTCGGAGTATTTGTAACCGAGCTTGAAGATGTGGCCGATCTCGACCGCCTTCGCAACCTTGAGCGGCGTACCGCACTGGGGGCAGCCTTCGCCTTCGGCGACATTGCGGATGTCCGCAAGCAGCGTCCAGGTGAAGTCGCGGCCCGGCGTGATGTTGCGGAAGTGGTAGTCGAGCTTGTTCGCGCCGCCGACGAGGTTCTTGCGGCCTTCGAGGCCGAGGTCGACGATGACGTTGACTCCGCCGTCATGCAGCTTTTTCGCGACGTTGAGACCGATAGGGCCGAGATAGCCGGCAGGTCCCGCGAAGTACTTCTCGAGCTCTTCGCCGTTCATCGGACGTAGGTCGGATGCGCCGGCGATGCCGCCAAGCTTGGTCTCATTCACGAAGTGATCGCCGCGCAGGAAGGCCACGAGCGGGACCCACTTCGCCTCCTTGCCTTCGCGAATTTCCGCCATGTAGGCGACGGTCTTGATGTCCGAGGCCGCGTCGATCTGGAAGAACTCGGCCACATCGGCGATGGCAGCCTTGCCCGGCGTGTGCACCAGTTCTGGCAGGCCGTCGCCGGTCGGCTCCATCTCGGTTACCGCGCCGAGCTTCGAGGTCGCCTTCTCCATGTTGGCCGCGTAACCGCAGTTCGGGCAGCTGGCAATCAGATCCTCACCGGCATCGGTGTAGACCATGAACTCCTGCGACTGTGTGCCGCCCATGGCGCCTGAGTCGGCTTCGACCGAGACGAAGGACAGGCCGCAGCGCGAGAAGATCTTGCGATAGACGGCGTCGTGCAGATCGAAGCTCTTGTCGAGTCCGGCTGCGTCGAGGTCGAAGGAGTAGCTGTCCTTCATGATGAACTGGCGCACGCGCAGCAGGCCCGACTTCGGACGGGGCTCGTCGCGGAACTTGGTCTGGATCTGGTACCAGATCTGCGGCAGCTGCTTATAGCTGCGCAGTTCCTTGCGTGCGATGTCCGTCATGACTTCCTCGTGCGTCATGCCGAGGCAGAGCCACGCGCCCTTGCGGTCCTGCAGGCGGAACATGTTCTGGCCCATGGTCGTCCAGCGCCCGCTCTGTTCCCACACATCCGAGGGCATGATGCCGGGCAGCAGGAACTCCTGCCCGATGGTGTTCATCTCCTCGCGCACGATCCCGACGATCTTCTGGATCGACCGGTTCCCGAAGAACAGGTACGAGTAGATGCCCGCGCCCAGCTGCCGCACGTAACCGGCGCGCAGCAGAAATTTGTGGCTGGCGACTTCGGCATCCGCCGGAGCCTCACGAAGGGTCGGAACAAAAATCTTGGACCAGCGTTGCATGAACGAACTGCTATCTTTCCCGCCGCAGCCGGAGAAGAATCTCCTGCCGCCGGACGAATCGTAGAGTCTTGTTGGAGCCTTTATTGTAGCTGCCCACTCCGATTTGGACGGGCCCGGCGCGGCTCAGAATGCCTTCGCCGTTTCGGCGACCATGGGCTCGGGTGTAGAGAGTATTTCGCGCTCAGCCGGGATAAGTGGAATCCACACATTGAAGATAGTCCCGTGCCTCGGCGTTTCGGCCGCAGTGCGCGAGCGCACCAGGATGCGGCCTCCGTGTCGCTCGACCATGGAGCGCACCAGCCACAGGCCCACGCCGGTGCCTGCGGAGCCTTTCGTCGTGAAAAAGAGCTGAAAAAGGCGCGACCGGTGCGAGGGCGCAATGCCCGGGCCGGTGTCCGCAACGGTGATGGAATAGCCGGCATTTGCATGCCCATTTCCACGCTTTTCCTGCTGTGGCAGATGCCGGGGCTGGATACGCAGATAGATGGTGCCGTCGTGTCCGAGGGCCGCTGCCGCATTTTCGATCAGGTTGATCAGGATCTGGCGCATGTCGGAGGCGTAAATCTGCGCCTTGGCCCCGCGGCGCATCCGCGTCTCGAGTCGGATGCCACGCATGCCCAGCTCCGAGCGCTGCAGTTCGAGCACGCCCCCGGCCAGATCATCGAGGCTTGCCGAAGTTGGCGCGGGGGATGGATCGGGCCGGAAGAGGGAGAGCATATTGTCGGCGATGCCGCTGGCCCGCTCCAGCTCGGCGCGCGCGGTCTGCAGCATCGCGGCGAGGTCGGCGGGCAGGCGCGGATCGGTCGCGGCCAGGTAAGTCAGGTTTGCGGCGGTATCGAGCGGGTTGCGAACCTCATGGCTGATGGCGGCGGAGAGGCGTCCGGCGACCGCCAGCTTCTCCGAGGCGATCAGCATGTTCAGCGCCTGTTCCCGTTCCTTCCGGGTGGTGGAATACATCTTGAGGAACCGGCGCACGCTCTCTGCCAGCTGGGGCGCGGCCCGCGTGAAGAGGATGGCCGTGGGCACGGAGGCTGCTGCGCACAGCACTTTCACCGTGGCGGAGAGCGGATACACCGGCCACCACACCGTCACAATCTCCATGAAGTGCGTCGCGCCGCAGGCGACGATAAAAGTGCCGAAGAAGAGGAAGATCCAGAGATAGCGGCGCACTGCAGCCACGTGCCGCAGCCGGTAGGCTACCCAGAAGAGTCCACCAAAGATGAGAGCGTAGGAGATGCCGATCAGGCCGTCGCTGATGGCGTTCGTCCACACCAGCCCCGGACTCGCCAGATAGCAGAAGCGATGGGGCACGTATCGCGCGGAGAAGAGCTGCGGCAGAACCCCGCTCCATATCAGGGCCACGATGGCCAGCAGCCCGCCGCACAGGATAGCGATTACTTTCTTCAAGGCATTCACCAGGCTCGGGTCTGTCTTTCCAACTGCAGCAAGGGGGTCTGAAACTCCAGGACTGGTGCTCCCATTATGTCAGCGAGAGCATTTTTACTCCGCTGGATCATAGCGCGGATCTCTCCTCGGTCTCCATGGGCTTGAATGATTGCGTCAGCGGTCCGGGCAGGAGGTACGGCATCGTTCCCTGTCCACTGCCGCCATCCTCGTTTCCTGCATCCGAGCGTCAGAGACTTCTTCCGTCCGTCCAATTACCAGGGCTGCAATCCCCAGGGGCCGCTGATACCGGAAGCTGACCGAAGTGACGCATGGATGTATTTCGCCGGACGGGGTATCTACCGTCCAATTTTACGGGAGGTAGAGAGGTTGACTTTTATTTTCTTATGTTTGCCGCTCATTCTCCGCATGCTGCCCCGGTCTTCAGCGGTACCCTCGCCGGCCACGAGGAGTCGCGGAGTCGATAGAATGCAGAGGGAGAGAAACGCTTGGCGGTAAAGATAAAGTTTGCGGCGCCCGAGGCGCGATCTGAATCCGGTAAGTCCTGGCTGACGCGCAGGGTCTTACTGGCAGTCGGCGCGGTCGTCGGCATTGTTGTTGTCTTCTTTGTTGCGGTCTTCTCCTTCTATTACTTCAAGTATCAGCACATCGTGGATGACCGGCTGGCCAAGCCGCTCTTTGCCAATACGGCGAAGATCTACGCTGCGCCGACGGAGCTACGTCCGGGTCAGAAGTACACGGTTCGCTACATCGAGCAGCAACTGCGCAGCGCGGGCTATACGGTGGATGGCGAAGGCTCGGCCTCGCCCATGGGCACCTTCACCGCGGGCGCCGAGAGCATCACGATTCATCCAGGGCCGCAGTCCTTCCACGCGCCCGATGCGGCGACCGTCACCTTCGACAGCGGGTCGATCAGCCAGATCACCGGCAGCAACGGCCAGCAGCTTGCGGCCTATGAGCTTGAGCCGCTGCTGATTACCGACCTTTCCGACGAGAACCGCGCCAAGCGCCGCATCGTGACCTATGATGACCTGCCGAAGACTCTGGTGCAGGCGGTGACGTCGATCGAGGATCGTCGTTTCTTCGAGCACGGCGGCGTGGATTACTACAGCATCCTCGGCTGGACCTGGCACGATCTGCGCGGGGACCGCCGCTTTGCCGGCGGTGCGTCGACGCTCACCATGCAGCTGGCGAAGATCATGTTTCTTACGCCGGAACGCACGTTTTCGCGCAAGGTCCGCCAGATCCTGGTCACCTTCCAGCTGGAGAATCACTATTCCAAGCAGAAGATCTTCGAGATTTACGCCAACCAGGTGCCTCTCGGGCAACGTGGCAGCTTCTCGGTCAACGGCTTCGGCGAGGCCGCTCAGGCCTACTTCGGCAAAGACGTGCGCCAGCTGACAGTGCCGGAATGCGCACTTCTGGCTGGTTTGATCCAGAGCCCAAGCCGCCTGAACCCCTATCGCCACGCTGAGCGCGCCGTTGCGCGTCGCAACGTTGTTCTCGATGCCATGGTCGAGACGGGCTCCATTACGAAGGAGCAGGCCGAAGAGTACAAAGCCACGCCGCTCAAGCTCGCCCCCGGCGCAGTCGATGCCGGTGAGGCTCCGTACTTCGTCGATCTCGTCCGCGACCAGCTCGCGCAGCGGCTGAACGACGCCGATTACAACCAGCAGGGTCTGCGCATCTACACCTCGCTCGACCCAGAACTCCAGCGTGCTGCCACCGAGGCGGTGAACGAGGAGATGAAGAACGTCGACGAGCAGGTGGAGCGCCTGCACGCCCGCCGCGTGAAGGCAGGGGATGAGTCTCCCATCGTCTATCCGCAGGTCGCGATCGTAGCGCTCAATCCGCATACCGGCCAGGTGCTGGCGCTTGTCGGTGGCCGGAACTACGGCGCCAGCCAGTTCAATCACGCGGTCTCCAACCGTCCGACCGGCTCGATCTTTAAACCCTTCGTCTACGCCGCTGCATTCAACACGAGCCTGGCGGGGGCGCAGTTGACCAATTCAGACGGAGTGAGCGCTACATTCTCGCCTGTCACGATCCTGAACGATCAGCAGACCACCTTTACCTTTGCCGGAAACCAGACCTATTCGCCCAAGGATTTTGAAGGCAAGTATTTCGGCGAGGTGACGGCGCGCGAGGCGCTCTATCGCTCGCTCAACAATCCCACGATTTCGCTGGCCGAGATGGTGGGCTATAACAATGTTGCCTCTCTCGCGCGGGATGCCGGCATCAAGTCCGCGCGCGGCACGCCGGCGATGGCCATCGGCGCCTATGGTTCGACCCCGTTGGAGATGGCTGGAGCCTACACGGTCTTCGCCAATGGCGGCGTCAAGATCGATCCGTGGATGGTGGCTTCGGTGCGGCATCCGAATGGCGATCCGGTTGCGGACTATACGCCAACGACCAAGCCGATTCTCGATCCCCGGGCGGCTTTCCTGACCCTTGGTCTGATGGAGGCCGTGATGAACGACCCCCACGGCACGGCAGCCGGGGTGCGCTCGATGGGCTTCCGGGCTCCTGCCGCAGGCAAGACCGGCACCTCGCATGACGCCTGGTTTGCTGGGTTTACTTCGAACCTGCTGACCATCGTATGGGTCGGTAATGACGATTATTCCGACATCAAGATTGAAGGCGCACATGCCGCGGCTCCCATCTGGGCCGACTTCATGAAGCGGGCCATCGCGTTGCCGCAATACTCGGACACAAAGGACTTTGTGCCGCCGCAGGGGGTTGTGCAGGTGACCCTCGACCGTGCAACGAACCTTCTTGCCGACGCCACCTGCTCGGACTCCGACTACTCGGCATATTTCCTCGAGGGGACCCAGCCGACCGACACCTGCGACCACGCCAATGGCGACCAGCGCAATCTTTTCCAGCGGATTTTTGGTCTAGGGGAGAAACCGGCGACGCCTCCCAGCACCCCGGCGGCGCAAACCCCGGCTCCTCAGCCGGTTACTCCTGTTCCAGCCGGGCAGCCCCAGCCGACCGCCCAGGCGCAGCCTCCTGTCACCGACGACAAGCCCAAAAAGAAGCCCGGCTTCTTCCGCAGGCTCTTTGGCGGTAGTAAGAAGGACAATAACGACCAGACCGACCAGCCTCAGCCTCCGGCTACTCCCCAGTAGCCGGCACTGGTTGCCTTCCTGCTGAAAAATGAGACAGAAGGTAGTTCGCGCGGTATACAGGAAAGGTAATGCGCTTCCCTCAAAATACTGATGACTAACTAGTTGTTTCGCGCATACCAACGGGTGACGCGAAACTCCTGCACTTCCCGCTACTGTGACTGTGGATGCAAATAAATTGTTGTCGCCGACCGCCCGTACGCTGAGCGATTCGACCACGAGGTCTGGTAGTGAACAAAACTCTCCTCTCTACTGCTCTTTGTGCTGCTGCTTTCTGCCTTTCCCCGGTTCTCTCCGCTGAGAGCGCCCTGACGAACTACATCCCCACCTCCCCGGTGGAGAATCCGATCTCGGAACACCGCTGGGAGATTTTCGGCGGAATCGGGTATAAGCCCTATTCCGTGGGCCCGGGCAGCGGCCATACTTCGCCCTTCTGGGGATTCAATGGCGAAGGAGCCTACTTCTTTACTTCCCACTGGGGCATTGCCGGCACCGGCCGCGGCTACTTCGGCACGGCGCACGTGAACGTTCCTAACTCCTATGGAATCTATAGGCCTACCACCGACGAGTACATGTACATGGGCGGCCCGGAGTATCGCTACGCGAGGAACGAGCACCTCAACCTGTCCCTGCATGCGTTTGTCGGTGCGGAGTACAACCAGATCAACGGCAATATCCGGACGACGTCCGGTGAGTATGTCGATCCTGAGGCCGTAGGCGTGTATAAGGATCAGCCGGCGCTGGGAAGCTCATTCGGTGGAGCGGCAGATTTCGCAGTGAACAACCACTGGGCCTTCCGCATCGAGCCGGAAGTTGTCATGGATGACTTCAAGTGGTCTCCGAACGGTGGCGGCCTGTCAGCCCATTTCGGCGCGTCCGCTGGTGTGGTCTACCGCATGCGCGGCATTCACCATCGCGGCAAGAGTTACTGAGCCGCTGCATAGTAGCCCGTGCGGTTCCGCACGACGTACGGGCTGGCTTCCGCCGGCGGGCGAGTCAGTGTCACCTGGATGGACCGGAACTGCCCGTCGGCCACGCGGCGTGCCGGGTAATAGCCGATCAGGTACTGCGTTCGCAGATCCTCTGAGACTTTCCGGAAGATCGTCTCGAGGTCTCCGCCATTGGCGTAATAGTACTTGCCGCCTGTCTCTTCGGAGAGAGTGATCATGGCGTGTTCGCCTGCCGTGTCGCGTCCGGCGTCGGCCAGGATCGGCAGGTCGATGATGCTGTAGACCATCACCTCGCCGCGCAGCGCCTGCTCGAGCGCCTCCGGATAGCCTGTACCCTTGACCGTGTTCCCACCGTCCGAGATCAGCACCAGAACCTTCCGTCCACGGTGCGTCGCGAGGCTTTGTGAGGCGAGATAAACCGCGTCATAGAGTGCGGTCGCTGGCCCGGTGGAGAGGTTTTCGAGTCCGGAATCGATACGGTGAAGGTTGTTCGTGAACGGCACAACCTCACGCACGTCCGAATTGAAGTCCATCAGATCGAGCTGGTCGGTTGGCCGTAGAAGCGCGTGGACGAAGTGGTGTGCTGCCGCCGTCTCGATTCCCAGATCCTTATGCACGCTGCCGCTGGTGTCCACGGCCAGCACAATGGACAGGGGCATCTCGGTATCTCGTTCAAAAAAGGCAATTTTTTGAGGGTGGCCGTCTTCGGTCAGGGCGAAATCAGTCTTTTCGAGGCCTGGAACCGGCGCGCCGTTCGTATCCGTCACCGTAACAAACACATTGACCAGCCGCACGTTCACCTGGATCGGCGGCAGCGATGGCCCCTGCGGAGGAGCTGAGACATCTGGCACGGCCTGGGCCAGGGCGCAGACGCCGGCGAGCGTCCAGCCTGCTGCGATGGCGAGGAGGCAGCGCTTCGTCCTGAGCCTCATGCGAAGTCCCGGTCCGGCGTCAGCTCGACTTTGCCATTGCTGTAGGGGTGGAGCTTTTTCGGAACGCGAATGCGGGAGAGGTGGGCAGGCATGCTGGTCTCAGGATACTCACAGATAGACGCACACCCGCCCCGCCACGTACACGTTCCAGCAACAATCTATTCATATCGCAGGACGGTTTGTGGATCGACCCGCGACGCTCGCCGTGCCGGAATCCAGCAGGCCGCGATGGCTGCCAGGGTGAGGAAGACGGGCACCGTCGCGAAGGTCAGCGGGTCATGCGGATCGATGCCGTAGAGAAAACTGCTGGAAAAGCGCGCAAGTGCGTAGGCTGCCGGCAGTCCAAGAGCCATGGCGATGGCCGTCAGCCACAGGCCCTGCCGAACGATGAGCCCGAGCACATCGCCTCGCCGCGCCCCGAGCGCCAGACGGATGCCCATCTCCCGCCGCCTGCGGCTCACCGCATAGCTGAGCACGCCGTAAAGCCCGAGCACCGCCAGCACCAGTCCGATGCCACCGAAGACGCTGAAGAGCGTAGCTGCGAGCCGGGGCAGGAACTGCGCCTTTTCGAGGTGCTCCCGCATGGTTTCGATATCGTAGACGGCCATCGCTGCATCGAGCGCATGCACCTGCTGTCTGAGTGCAGAGGTCACCGCTGCGGTATCGCCGTCGGTGCGCACAATGATCTGATAGCCGAGGAAGGAGGGATCGTAGTCGACCGATTGCGCCAGCGAGCGGAAGAGCACATACCGCTGCTGCTCGCCGAGCGTGCGGGACTTGATGTCTCCGGCGACGCCGATGATGCGGAAGCGGGTATCGCCATCACGCACGTACCTGCCGACCGGGTTCTCACCGGCAAAGAACTTCTCGGCGAAGTTGTGGTTGATCACCGCGACCTTTTCGTCCGCGGCGCTTTCGTGTCCAAAGCCGTGTCCGGCGGTGATGGGAATCCCCATGGTCTCGAAGTAGCCGGGCGAGGCCATGTACAGCTCGGCCGATGGGACCGTGTTTGAGTCTTTATTCTGTTCCCCGCTGCGGCCTTCGATCTGGAGACCGTCGCTGCGGTTGCCGCCTGCGAGCGGGACCTGATCCGTGGCCGCGGCCGAAAGGACGCCGGGGACATGAGCCGCGCGTTCGCGCAGTTCATCGAGGAAGGCCACGGTGCGCGCAGGGGTATAGCCGTGGACGCGAGGATCGACCGAGAGCATGAGCGCGCCCCGCTGACGGAAGCCGATCTCGATTGAGGAGGCATGCTGGAGGCTGCGCAGGAAAAGCCCTGTCGCGCAAAGCAGCACCAGGCTCATGGCCACCTGCGAGACGACGAGGATGGCGCGCAGGGTAATCCGCCGTCCGGGCCGTTCGAGGGCGTCCTCATTCTTGAGTGCGCGGATCATCATTGGCCGTGAAGCGACCCAGGCCGGAACCATGCCGAAGAGCACGCCGCTGCCTACACTCAGGGCGAAGACGAAGGCCAGCGTGCGCCAGTCCACACCGATCGTCAGGTCGAGCGGCACGGGTGCGGGCACATGAAAGGCGGAGAGCGCCGACGTGGCCCAGAGTGAGAGCATCGCTCCCGCCACGCCTCCAGCGACGCCGAGCAGCACGCTCTCACGCATCACGCGAGCAAGCAGGTGCCGACGCGAGGAGCCGAGCGCCAGCCGGATGGCCATCTCTTTCTGCCGTCCGGCAGCATGCGCCAGCAGCAGGTTGGTCACGTTCGCGCAGGCAATGGCCAGCACCAGCAGTACGACGACAAGCAGGGCTGCGAGGAAGGCAAGCACGCTTTCGCGGTCGCCCGGGGGCAGGGAGCCGGCGTCTTCAAAGCGGAAGCCTCCTCGTGCATCGCTCTGCGGATATTCGCGGGCCAGGTTTTCTGCCAATGTTGCCAGTTCCGCGTTCGCCTGCTGCTTTGTCACTCCCGGCTTCAGCCGCGCAATGATACCGAGCCAGTGCGAGGTGCGAGAGGTTCGCGCGGGCACATTCGCTGCAAAGCTTTCGAGATGGCCCATGGGAATCCAGAATTCCGGGTCAAGAACAAAGTCGAGTCCGCGGAAGTTTGCTCCGGCGATTCCAATCACCGTGTAGGGGCGGCCAGAGAGCAGAACCTTTCTGCCGACGATGGACGGGTCGGCGGCGAAGCGCCGCTGCCAGAGCTGGTACCCAAGCACTACGACGTCGGAGCGCTCTTCGGACGCGAGAAACCCGCGTCCGGCAGCCATGGGTGTCTGCGCGACATCGAAATAATTGGCCGTGGTGGACTGTCCCCATACCCGTTCCGGCTCGCCGTTGCCGCCAATCGAGGAGGGGATGAGTTCGTCATAGGCGGCAACGCCGGAGAACGCGGACGTGCGGTCTCGCACATCTTCATACAAGGGCCAGGAGAAATTGCTGCAGCAGGCGCCTCCCGGCATGCTGTGCATGGAAATCAGCGAGGCTGCATCCCGTACCGGCGCGGGACGCGACACAAAGCGGCTGATCATGGCGAAGATCGTGGCATTGGCTGCGATCCCCAGCGCCACCGAGATGACGACCGTGGCCGTCAGCCCCGGCATTCTGTTCAGCCGCCGCAGCGCGGCACCCCAGGCCTTTAGCTCCTCACGCATATGCCCCTCCGCAATGCAGGGCAGTACGCGGAACGGCCAGCGGACGTTCCGCTGGCCGGTAAATTTCCTCTTATTGCGTGATTCTGAAACGGCTTCCTAAGGGATTCAGCGGGTGGTTGCCGCCGAGGCCTCGCGAAGCCAGTGCGTCATCTGATCGGCGCCGACCAGCCCGGCCTGCTGATGGACCAGGCGGCCACCGGCGAAGACCGCGAAATTGGGGATTCCACGGACGTTATAACGCGCCGCCAGCTGCGGATGCGCCTCGGTGTCCACCTTGAGCACTACCGCCTGTCCGGCCATCTGTCTGGCTGTTTCGGCGACCTGCGGAGCCGCCATGCGGCAGGGACCGCACCACTCTGCCCAGAAGTCGACCAGCACCGGCACCTTCGCCTTGCTGACGATCTCGTCAAAGAGCGCGGTGTCAGCGGCGATAGCGGCATGGACCGGAGGCAGGGACGCTTTGCAGTTGCCGCAGCGACCGGTATCCGCCATGTGCTCCACCGGGATACGGTTCTTCGTTCCACACTGCCCGCACGTTTCTACAATTGCCATGGTCCCTCTTTCCTGCCGGCGGATCCACATTGCCCCGCCGAGCCTTTGCATCCTATAAGATGCGCGTGGCGCCACAGCAGGTTCAGGGGCCGGATGTCCGGCGGATCCGGCTTCGTGCCATCCTATTCAGAGAAGATGTTTTCAAGTCCTGTCAGCACTCCCGAGTCGCATCCCGAGAAAACCACCCCCGCGGCAAATCCGGCTGCGACCGTTGCGGAGCCGCATTCTGTCCCTGCCTACATGCAGGATGTGCTGGTCTTCGACTGGAAGAAGCAGACCTTTGCCGCGGATTTGGTCTTTGTCGTGCCGGTGGCGATCTGCCTGATCGCCGGAATCCTCGCCGGCCACCCGGGGGCGGCGCTCATTTCCGCCGGCGGTGCCGCTACCGTCGGTTTTGGAGCCAAGCAGCAGATCGACCAGTCGCGGCTGCTGCCGATGATTCTTGCCTCGTTCGGCATCGCCTTCTCCACCTTTATCGGCATGATTGCCGGGCACGAAAATGCCATCCTGGTGCCGCTGGCAGCGTTCTGGGGATTCGGCTACGGCATGCTTACCAGCCGCGAGGGCGGCTATGGATGGGTGGGGCAACAGTGCGTCACCACGCTGCTCGTCGGTTCGGCCTTCCCGTTCACTCCGCACGCGGCGTTTATCCGCGCCTTGCTGCTGCTGGCCGGAGGCGGCGTCCAGGTGCTCTGCTCCACGCTGCTGCTGCGCCTGTGGAGCCAGCTGCGGCAGGATCTGGTCCGCATGGGACACTACGTCCGCGCCGAGCGTGAGGCGCTGCGGACGATGGTAGTCGAGCTCTCCTCGCACCTCAAAACGCGCAGCATCAACAATTCCGTGATCCCCTACGCTCTGCGGCTCATGGTCGTGATCGGCGTCAGCACGGAGATCTACCGCCGGCTGCATTTCTCCAGCGGTTACTGGATCCCGATGACGGCCATGCTGGTGCTCAAGCCAGGGCTTGCGGATACGGCGAGCCGCGCCATTGCCCGTACGGTGGGCACCATCGCCGGGGCCTATCTGCTCTCGGCGGCCATTGGCTGGCTGCAGCCCTCGCAGGCGTGGATCGTGGTCTTCAGCATTGTTTTCGCATGGCTGGCGTACGCCACCATGAACATCAACTACGCGCTCTTTACCGTCTGCATCACGGGGTACATCGTCTTCCTGCTTTCACTAAACGCGACGCCCAGTGATGAAATTGCGCATCGCCGTGCTCTCTGCACTGCGATCGGCGGAGCGATCGCCCTATCGGTGAGACTGGTGGTTCTCTACCGCCGCAAGCGGTTCTGGTCACTCCGGCTCGCGCAGACACAGACTCCAACCCAGGCGTGACGCGAAGATGGGAAATCCGGAGTTAAGCTCACTGACCGTCGCGCATCTTCTCCTTCACGGTCTTGGCCAGCTTCTCGATCTCCTCGGCCTTTTTCACCACATCGATCGAGAGCTGGTCCTTGTTGCTCTTTTCGACCTCTGATTTGAGCTCCTGGGCCAGCGTCAGCAGGCGGGCCGTGTCGTCCACGATCTTCTGCTGACGGTCGGAGTTCCTCTGCCGCGCCAGCTTTTCCTCCATGCCCATGCTGCCTGGGCTGGCCGGACTGTTTGCAGGGCCTGAAACCTCCGTTGCCGGGAAGGTATTCGGCTGGATGGTCTGTGTCTGCTGGGCGGCCGCTCCAACGGCCAACGCAAAAGCCACTGCGCAGCTTGCTGCCGCATCGAACACTCTGACTCGCATGCTTCACCTCCCGGCCATCGTTTACGGGCAAACCGGTGCCTGTGCGGCGATCTGCCCATAGCCGTACGAAAATTGCGATCATTATAGGAACAGGAATCTGCAATGCACCCACTCACTCATCCTCTTTCTGAGCTCGTTTCCACTCCGCGCGGCTTTTTTGAGTCGCTGAATACCGAGTGGCTCGGGGATCTGCAGGAGTTTCTGCACAGCGTCCTGCCGAAGATCCTCGTTACGGCTCTGGGCGCCTGGATTCTTACGCGCATTCTCAATGTGGTCACCCGCCGGGTCGTGACCGTGGCCGAGCGCCATGCCGCCTCGGGCCCCGGCCATGTTGTGCAGGTGAAGACGCTGACCTCGGTGATCCGGGCGACTGGCGTGGGCATTATCGTTTTCATCGCGACGCTCGAAATCCTGCCTCTGCTTGGCTTCAACCTGCAGCCGCTGCTCACTTCGGCCGGCGTGGCCGGTGTCGCCATTGGTCTCGCGGCGCAGAGCATCTTCAAGGATTGCCTGAACGGCATCCTCGTCCTGGTGGAGAACCAGTATGGCATCGGTGATGTGGTTCGCATTGCCGGCCTCTCGGGCACGGTCGAGGCCATGTCGCTGCGAAAAACCATGGTTCGCGATGGAGACGGTACGCTTTATGTCATCCCCAATTCGCAGATCACCACGGTCGCGAACCTTACCCGCGACTTCTCCGTGGCCACGATCAGCGTTTCGGTGGATTTTTCCGCCAATCCCGACGAAGTCATGAAGCTGCTCAAGGACGTGGCGATGAGTGTGCGTACCGATCCTGCGTACAAGGACGTCTACCTCGCCGACCCCACGCTGCTTGGCGTCGACGCCATCAAGGGCTCGCAGGTGATTTATCCGGTGCAGCTGCGGACCAAGGCCAACCAGCAGTGGGCGGCCATGCGGGAAACGCAGCGCCGCATTCGCATCGCGCTTGCCGAGCACGGCATGCTGCCGGGCGATCCGCTCCGCGTCTTCTCCGCGAACCCGGGCGATACGTCCGCTGGAGCAGCCGCGGGCCATGCGACTCCGGCGGCCACTGCCAAACCGGATCCCACCTCAGCAAAGACGACGGACGTGAATCCCTTTACTGGCGAAGGCATGTAGCGACGCGCTCTAGATAAAATCGAAGCAGTGCTCGTTACAGATTTCGACTACGAACTTCCTGAAGAACTTATCGCCCAGCAGCCGCCTCCGGAGCGCTCAGGGGCGCGCATGCTGCTTGTGGATCGCGACACCGGCGACTGGCAGGACAGCGCCTTCGCGCATTTTCCTGAGCAGCTGCGCGAGGGCGATCTGCTGGTACTCAACAACAGCCGCGTCATTCCAGCGCGTCTCTTCGGTCGCCGCGTCGACGCTGCCTCGGGCGCCGAACATACTGGCCGCGTCGAGGTTTTTCTCACCACGCTGCGCGAGGAATGGGTGTGGGAGGCGTTGGTGCGCCCCGGCCGCAAGATGCACGCAGGCACGCAGCTGGTCTTCGGTAATGGAGAGCTGCGTGCCGAGGTGCTGGACCGCGGCGATTTTGGCGAGCGTACGCTGCGCTTCGCGCCGGTGCCTGACTTCTTCGCCGCGCTCGAAGCTCTCGGGCGCATTCCCCTGCCGCCCTATATTCACCGCGGCGAGCAGGATGCCGATTCCGACCGCGAACGCTACCAGACGGTCTTTGCGCGGGATCGCGGCTCGGTTGCCGCTCCCACTGCGGGTCTGCACTTTACGCCGGAGATTCTCGAGCGCATTCGCCAGCGCGGGGTTGAAGTGGCTTATGTCACGCTGCATGTCGGCCTTGGAACCTTCCAGCCTGTGCGCGTGGAAAAGCTGGAGGACATTCATCTCCACACCGAGCGCTACACGCTGCCGGAGGAGACTGCACACGCGTTGAATGCCGCGCGCAGGGATGGACGGCGTGTCGTCGCCGCAGGGACCACGACCGTGCGCACGCTGGAGCACTGCGCGCGGCAGGGCGAAGAATTTACGCCGCATGCGGGCAGTACGAACATCTTTATCTCACCTGGATTCACATTCCGGGCGGCAAATGCGCTGCTGACCAACTTCCACCTGCCTCAGTCCACGCTGCTGATGCTGGTGAGCGCACTTGCGGGGCGGGATCACGTGCTGGCGGCGTATCGGCACGCTGTGGCGGAGCGCTATCGTTTCTTCTCCTATGGTGACTGCATGTTTCTCTCGTAAGTGTTACGCGCGGCTTGAGTTGGTATGGGGCAGGGAATTCCTCGCCCCAAAGCGGTAGACTCAACAGGTGTCTAACGTAGCCAACACCGCCGCGCCCGTCTATCTGCTCGACTCGATGTCCTTCATCTTCCGTGCCTACCACGCGATGCAGCGGCAGCGGCCCATGTCCACACGCACAGGCGTTCCCACCGCCGCGACCTATGTCTTCGTGAACATGATCAACAAGCTGCGCAAGGACTTCGGTCCCGAATACTTTGCCGCAGTCTTCGATTTAAGCGGGCCCGTCTTCCGCGATGAGCGTGCGAAGACGATGACGACCGTGCGCAAGTTCAATATCAAGACGCAGCAGTTCGACGAGGTAGAGTACGGTGGCTACAAGGCCAATCGCACCGAGATGCCAGCGGACCTTGCACAGCAGTTGCCCTACATCCGCCGTGCGCTCGAGGCTTTTCATATTCCGATCGTTTCGGCTGAGGGCTTCGAAGCGGACGATGTGATCGGCACGCTTTCCCGGAAGGCCGCGGAAGCGGGACATCCGGTCTATGTCGTTTCGAACGACAAGGACATGCTGCAGCTCGTCACCGACCGCGTGAAGATTCTCAATCCCGCGAAGGACAATCTCGTCCTCGATCGCGAAAAGGTTGTCGAGACGCTGGGTGTGCCGCCGGAGCAGGTGATCGATGTGATGGCGCTGCGCGGCGACTCTATCGACAATATTCCCGGAGCGCCCGGCATCGGCGATAAGGGCTCCGTTGAGCTGATCCAGCAGTTCGGCTCTGTCGAGGCCGCGCTCGATCGCGCCTCGGAGGTGAAGCGCAAGACGTATCGCGAGTCGCTCGAGAACAACCGCGATACGGTGATGCTGAGCAAAGAGCTGGTGACGATTCACTGCTCGGTGCCGATTGAGCTTGACCTTGAAAAGATGCGCACGACTGAGCCTGACGTCGCTGCGTGCCGTGAGCTCTTTACCGAGCTTGAATTCACCACGATGCTGAAGGAGCTAGCGCCGGCTGTCACCACGCAGGTTTACGAGCATCTTCTGGAGCCCACGCCGGAGCAGTTTGCAACCTTCGAGAAGGCTGCGCGAGCAGGCGGGTTTGCCCTTGCTGTCGGTGCGTCTGCACTCGAGTCTGCTTCGGAACAGGTCTCGGAGCAGGAGACGGAGGCGATCGAAGAGCGCGAGCCGGTGTACAAGACAATGTCGCTGCTCGATCTTGTCGAGCAGGCAGAGAAGGATCAGGCAGAGCAGCAAGGGAATACTCTGGAGCCTGCGAAGCACAAGGTAGCCGTGGCGGCTGGGGCGGAGGCAGCGCTGCTGGTCGAGCTCGATGCCATGAAGGCCCTGCTGGAAGACGAGAGCATTTCCAAGCGCGTGCATGATCTGAAGGGCGCGTTGCGCACGCTGGAAGCGCATGGTGTAACGCTGCGTGGAGCGCAGGACGACCTGATGCTCTACTCATATCTCGTCAATCCGACGCACACCACACATCGCCTGAGCGACGTGGCTGCGCGCTTCAGCACGACGCCGCTGCGCGAGGCTGGCGAGCATGAGCTGACCGAGGCGGCCCATGCAATCTATGCGCTGACGCCCACGCTGCGCGAGGATGTGCAGTCGCTGGAAGAGCGCCGTCTCTATGAGACCATCGACCTTCCGCTGGTTCCGATCCTGCTTGGCATGGAGAAGGCCGGTGTCCGCATTGACTCCGCGCTGCTGAATCGCATGGGCGAGACGCTCTCCACCGAGATGCAGCGTGTGGGCGAGGATATCTACGCGCAGTCCGGGCATCGCTTCAACATCAACTCTCCGAAGCAGCTTGGTGACGTACTCTTCAACAAGATGAACCTGCCCAAGCCGCTCAAGTACGGCAAGGGTAAGGTCGTTTCGACTGCGCAGGATGTGCTGGAAGAGCTCGCGGAGCATAATGCGGTGCCGCGCCTCGTGCTCGAATATCGCCAGCTGGCCAAGCTGAAGTCGAATTATGTCGATTCGCTTCCGCTGCTCGCAGATGCGGAAGGCCGCGTCCACACCACCTTCAACCAGGTGGGCACGGCAACGGGGCGCCTCTCTTCGACGAATCCGAATCTACAGAATATTCCTGTCCGTACCGAGCTAGGCCGCGAGATTCGCGCGGCGTTCATCGCTGCACCGGGCAATCGTCTGCTCTCTGCGGACTATTCGCAGATCGAGCTGCGCCTGATGGCGCATTTCTCTGCTGATCCGCTGCTGGTCGAGGCGTATCGCACGGACAAGGATATCCATACGCTCACCGCGTCCGAGGTCTTCGGCGTTCCTGCCGAAAGCATGAGCAAGGAGACCCGTAATCGCGCGAAGGCCGTGAACTTCGGTATCGTGTACGGCATCTCGCCCTTCGGACTTGCAGCACAGCTTGGCATCGAGCAGAACGAAGCGCGGCTCTACATCGAAACATACTTCGAGCGCTATAAGGGCGTGCGCGCCTTCATCGACTCACTGCTTGAAAGCACACGCGCAGAGCAGAGGGTGCGCACAATCTTCGGGCGTGTGCGTCCGATTCCGGATATCCAGAGCCGCAACGGAAACCTGCGTGGCTTTGCCGAGCGCACGGCAGTAAACACACCGCTGCAGGGCACGGCCGCGGATCTCATCAAGCTCGCGATGATTCGCATCGATGCTGAACTGGCAACGCGCAAGCTGGCAACACGCATGATCCTCCAGGTTCATGACGAACTGCTCTTCGATGTGCCGGAAGCCGAGGTCATCGAGGTTGAGCAGTTGGTAAAGCACGAGATGGAGCACGTGATCGAGCTCAGCGTGCCGCTGGTAGCCGAGGTAGGTATCGGCGCAAACTGGCGGGATCTGAAGTAAGTCATCACAACAGTTGCAAAAGCAAACAACCGCCGGAAATGATTCCGGCCGCCGTTCGCTTCATACGGAATTGCTATGCGCCAAGTTCCGTGCGGATCGCATCGGCGATGGCTTCTGCGTGCCGCCGCATCGCTTCTTCTGACTCGGCTTCGATCATGACGCGCGCCAGCGGCTCTGTGCCTGAGTAGCGCACAACGACGCGGCCATTGCCATCGAGTTCCGCTTCTGCCGCGCTGATCGTTGCGGCGATGCTCGCGCTGTCGTGCAGCGGCTTCTTCTCGCGCACCTTTACATTCAGGATCACCTGCGGAAAGACCTTCAGGTCGGCGAGAAGCTCGTGCAGCGGCTTGCCGCTGCGACGGACGATATCGAAAACCACAAGCGCCGTGAGCAGACCGTCGCCTGTCGTGGCGAGGTGAGGGAAGAGGATGTGCCCGGACTGCTCGCCGCCGAGCGATGCGCCCTCGGCCTGCATGCGCTCAAGCACATACTTGTCGCCGACAGGGGCGCGCAGCATCGCAATCGCATCGCGGCGCAGCGCCGCCTCGAGGCCCATGTTCGACATCGTCGTAGCAACCACGGTTTCCTTGCGCAGGAGTCCGCGTGCTTTCAGGTCACGTGCCGCAAGCAGCAGCACGCCGTCGCCGTTGACGACGTTGCCGTTCGCATCGGCGAAGAGTGCGCGGTCGGCATCGCCATCGAAAGTCACGCCGAGATCCGCGCTCTGCGCTTTCGTCTCTGCTGCAACGGTCTTTGGATGCAGGGCGCCGCAGTCATCGTTAATGTTTCGTCCATCAGGGTTCGCATGCGTAAGCACGACCTTGCCGCCGAGGCGTGCGAAGAGTTCAGGAGCGAGAGCAGACGCTGCGCCGTTCGCACAATCGAGCACGATCTTCAGGTCGCCGAGTTCGAGTCCGGGGACAGCGGAGAGCAGGAAAGCCTCGTAGTCTTTGCGATATTTTGCCTCGACAGGCGGGGCCTTGAGCGTCGAAGTATCCGGGGCTGAGACGGATTCGAGCTGGCGGAAGATCTCGTCTTCGATGCGCAATTCCACTTCGTCGGCTAATTTGTAACCGTCGCCGCCAAAAATCTTGATGCCGTTGTCATGCCAGGGATTGTGCGAAGCCGAGATGACCACGCCGGCCGCAAAACCGTGTTTCCGCGCGAGAAAAGCGATGGCCGGTGTTGTGATCACGCCTGCGCTTTCGACCCTTGCGCCACCTTCACGAAGGCCGGCAGCGAGAGTCGCCGCGATCCAGTCGCTCGACTCGCGCGTGTCCATGCCGAGGATCACTGCAGGCTGCGCGGCTACGGGTTTCAGTTGGTGTGCCAGCGCTACGCCCACTGCGAAAATCGTGTGCGCATCGAGCGGGGCCTGGCCTGCCACGGCGCGAATGCCATCGGTGCCAAAAAGCTTTCTCATTCTGTCGTCGCTTCCTCTGATGTTGTGGTGACGCGGCTCTCCACCGTGCCATGCGCCAGCCGCGTGCGCAGCGTCTGCCCTGGCTGAGCCTCGCGTGCCGAGCGCAGAAGCCCGCCCTGATCGTCATAGACCAGTGCGTAGCCGCGCTCCAGTACGCCGAGCGGGGAGAGTGAGTGCAGCATGCGTTCCAGTGCTTCGACGCGCGCGCGCCTGCGTTCTAAACCTGCATGTTGCGCCTGTGCAAGGCGCCCACTGAGCGCGTCGAGTTGGCCTGCTGTCAGTCGCAGGCGATGCCGCACATCGTGCCGCATCAAGCTTTCTGTCACCTGTTGCAGGCGTGATGCTTCGCGCTGCAGCCTGCGTCCAAGCTGCGTCTGTATGCGCAGGATCAGTTCATCGATGCGTTGTTGCCGGCGTTGCAGAGCGTCTTCAAATCGCGCGAGCGCCGCTGGTGCCGAGATGCGCGAGAGCCGGTCACGCGCGCGCATCAGCGCATAGCGGGCCGCGCGCTGGAGCCGTAGCGATAGTTCCTCGACCTGTTCTTCAATGCGGTGTTGCGCAGCGGTGATGAGCTCTGCCGCCGCAGAAGGAGTTGGCGCACGCAGATCAGAGACAAAGTCGGCAATGGTGAAGTCTGTCTCGTGCCCCACTGCTGAGACGACGGGAAGCTCAGAGGCTGCGATGACACGGGCCAGCCCCTCGGAGTTGAAGGCCATCAGGTCTTCGAGCGATCCGCCGCCGCGCGCGACGACGATGACATCCACCTCGCGCGACTGGTTGAAATAACGAACGCCGGCTGCGATCTCCGCGGCTGCGCCGTCGCCCTGCACGAGAGCGGGATAGAGCAGCACCTTGAGCGCTGCGTGTCGTCTGCCGGCAACATTCAGGAAGTCGCGGATGACCGCGCCGGAAGGTGAGGTGACAATGCCGACGCAGTGAGGAAATGCGGGGAGCGGCTTCTTGCGCGCCTGGTCGAACAGGCCTTCGCGCTGCAGCTGCGCCTTCACCTGCTCAAAGGCCATCTGCAGGGAGCCTGCTCCGACGGGCTCAAGGTGCTCGGCCACAATCTGCACCGAGCCGCGCTGCTCATACACGGTGAGCCGCCCGCGCAGCAGGATGTGCAGGCCGTCCTCGGGTCGGAAGCGCAGCAAGCTTGCCTGCCGGCGGAACATCACCACCGCAAGCTGTGCGCCGTCATCCTTGAGGTTGAAATAGACATGGCCGGAGGCGGCGATGCGCAGGTCCGAGATTTCGCCCTCGACCCAGATGTCCTGAAAGCTGCGTTCGATCTCCGAGCGCAACTGCGCGTTCAGGTCGCCCACCCGCCATACGCGCCGCTGGGGCGCTGGTGCCTCTTCGAAGCTGAATCCGAGCTGCGCTCCGCGGCGGCTCTGCTGTTCCGGTACTCCCACGACTTCCCAGTCTACATGCGTGCGGAGCACTCGTCCGGCATGAGGAAATCAGCGCCGGAAGCGCGACAGCAGATAGAAAGCCAGCGAGAGCAGGATGCTCAGCAGGATCGACGTGCCGAGCGGAAAGTAGACTGCGACATTCTTCCTGCGCCATGCCAGATCGCCGGGCATCTGCCCGGGACGCAGACCGATGCGATCGAGCAGGTAGACGACGCCTCCTGCCACGATCAGCAGCAATCCAAGCTTTACCAGCATCCGCGCCAGGCCGTTGATCACATGTGCTCCGCTTTCAGACTAACCGCTTTCTTTCTGTGATGACGTACACTGGCCCAGCGCCAAGCGGCGCTCGCGGAGATCGTCCTCTTGCATATCCTTTTTTTCATCGCCGGAATCGCATGTCTTGTGACCGCGCTCTTTGACGCCTTCCAGACGGTGATTGTGCCGCGCCGGGCGGTCGGCCGTTTCCGCATCACAAATGTGCACTATGCGCTCACCTGGCGTCCGTGGGCGATGATCGCAGGGTTGATCCGCGATGCGCGCAAGCGCGAGACGATGCTGAGCTACTACGGCCCGCTCTCTCTGCTGTTGCTTATCCTCATCTGGGCGGCCGCCCTGCTCTTCGGCTTCGCTCTGCTTTATGCCTCGCTGAACTCGCAGATCCAGGACCCGCTTGCGGTGCGTCCCGGTTTCTGGTCCGACCTTTATCTCAGCGGCACCACGATCTTTACGCTCGGTCTCGGCGATCTTACGCCCCACTCGCCATGGGCGCGGGCCTGCGTCGTGGTTGAATCAGGCATTGGCCTCGGCTTTCTTGCGTTGGTCATCGGATATTTCCCGGTCCTCTATGGCGCATTCTCGAAGCGCGAGGCCAGCATCTCGCTGCTGGATGCGCGTGCGGGCTCGCCGCCTACTGCGGCTGAGCTGATGCGCCGTCACGCGTTCCCCGGAGGGAGCGACGCGCTGAACATTCTGCTGGTGGAGTGGGAGCGCTGGTCGGCAGAGTTGCTGGAGAGCCATATCTCCTACCCGCTGCTCTGCTACTTCCGCTCCCAGCATTCGAACCAGAGCTGGCTCTCCGCGCTCACGGCGATCCTCGACGTATGCGCGCTGATGATTGCCGGCGTGCAGGACCACGCCGCACGGCAGGCACAGCTTACCTTCGCCATTGCGCGCCACGCGCTGGTCGATATCGCACAGATCTTTTCGCTGTCACCTACGCAGCAGACGGACGATCGCCTGCCGCCCGAGCGTTTCGAGGTGCTGTATCGGCTTCTATGCGAGTCCGGCATCCGCGTCTGCAGGGATGGCGATTCGATGGCCCGCCTGGCGGCGATGCGTGCGCTCTATGAAGGCTATGCCAACGCACTCAGCCGCTATCTCTGCATGTCGCTGCCGCCTTGGGTCGCGGATCGTCCGTACCGCGACAACTGGCTTTCCGTGGCGCGCGTTCGCGCAGCGGCTGAATCGGCGTCGGCGGAAAGCGTCGTTGCGCCGGTTGTCGTTAACGACGAAGAGCACCATATTTTCTAGCTGCGGATTTTTAGCTGCGAAAAAGGCAAAGGGCTTCGGAAGGAAGCCCTTGCATTGCCTCAAATGCTGACTGAATGTGGCTTCTACCAACTGCCGCGTTCGCCGAACATTTCGATGACCTGCTCGAGGCGCTCGCAACCGTTGGCCCAGTTTGCCATCAACGCCTTCTCTACACGATTGGCATCGCCCGCTTCGATGGCCCGGATGATCTCTTCGTGCTCCTCGAGCGAAATATGCAGGTCGTTGATGATGGAGCTGGCATAGAGCCGCCAGTAGCGTTCAGCCTGCGGCTCAATGGCGTTGTGCAGCACGGTGAGCCGTGGGCCGGCGCTTGAAACGACGATGGTGCGGTGGAACTGCCGGTCGAGGTCGAAGATGCCGCCTGCAGCCGACGGGCGGCCATCTTTTACGATGTCGTGCAGCTGTTGGTTGATCTCCCGCAGAGTCTTCGCGATCTCCTTGCGGTCTGCCTCGGGCAGCCTGGCTGTTTCGCGGCCGGCCATGCCTTCCATGCGGCCGATGATCGCGTAGAGTTCGCGCGCGTCGTCCTTAGTGAGCGGAGCTACGAACATGCGCGTTTTGCTGGCGCTCTTCTGCTCGAGGACATACCCCTCGCGCTGCAGCCAGTGCAGCGCGCCGCGAACCGGCGTACGGCTCATGCCCAGGCGGTCGGCCAGGTCGCCTTCCACAATCCACGTTCCCGGAGCCAGCTTGCCATGCACGATCAGCTCACGAATCTGCTGGAACGCTGTCAGCAGGCTGGTGCCGTGTTCGGCCTTCGCCGCCTTTCCCATTCCGCCTTTTTTACCCTTGGAGCCCGCCTTTGTGGCGGCCGAGCTGCTTGCCTTCTCTCGCATTCTTCCCCGGAAAATGACTGGTTTCGTGGAGCTACTAACCGCTCAGCATACGCGACTTAGCCCCTTTTTCACCACCATTGAATACATCGCGGCTGCCATTTTTGGTTTTTGCAATGAAATGTCGCCTTAAAATACCTATTTTAAAAATAGGTATTTAGAGCTAATATTCCAGCCATGCCAAGAAACTCTGCCTCCCGCGATCTTTTTCCCGGCGCGCTTGAAGCGATGATCCTCCAGTCGCTCCGCCGGAGCCCCATGCATGGATATGCACTGGTAAAGCACATCCAGCAGGTCTCGGAAGACCTGCTACAGATCGAGGAAGGCTCGCTCTATCCGGCGTTGCAGAGGATGCTTCGCGAGGGCTGGCTTGAGTGCGAGGCCGGTATATCCGCCAAGAATCGCCCCACCCGGATTTACCGCCTGACGGACGCCGGCCTCCGTCATCTTGAGCAGGAGCTTTCGAGCTTCGAGCGGATGTTCGCCGGTATCACCCGTGTCCTCGCCATTTCGCAAGCCTGAGGGGAGTTCCGCCTGTGCGCACCTTCCGTTCGTTCTTTTTGCGTCTATTGTTTCGCCGCCGCCGTTATGACGACCTTGCTGTCTCCATGCAGGAGCACCTTGAGGAGAAGGTCGACGAGCTGATGGACGAGGGCCTGTCTCGCGAGGAAGCGGAACAGGCTGCGCGCCGAGCCTTTGGCAACGTGGCGCTGATGGAAGAGCGGAGCCGCGAGGCGTGGCAGTGGCCCACGGTGGAAAGCATTCTTGCGGACATTCGCTTCGCACTTCGGCAGATCCGGCGTGCTCCGGGCTTTGCCGCAATCGTGGTTCTGACGCTGGGGCTCGGAATCGGTGCGAATACCGCGATCTTCACGCTGGTCCATGCGATCCTGCTGCGGTCGCTGCCTGTCAGCGATCCGGCGCGGCTGGTCCGCGTTGGGGATGGTGTCGGGGATTGTTGCTTTACCAACGGGCTGGAGAATCCGGATGGGAGCGTCGACATCTTCTCTTACGGTTTCTATCGCCATCTTCGGGAGACGACCCCGGAGTTTCAGCAACTGGCCGCGATGGAGGCGGGCTTTAGCCGCTTCAGCGTGCGGCGCGGCGAAGGCCCGGCGAGATCGCGCTTCGGCGAGTTTGTCTCTGGCAACTACTTCGAGACCTTTGGTGTTGGGGCGTTCGCAGGCCGTGTTTTTACTGACGCCGACGATCAGCCCTCCGCCGCTCCGGTAGCGATCGTCAGCTATGCGGCGTGGCAGGCGGACTTCGGAGGCGACGCTTCGATTGTTGGC
>NZ_JASGFD010000025.1:0-75286 GCF_047605705.1 Silvibacterium sp.
GTGAACACCGCGCCTTAATTCCAGTCGTCCCGAACCTGGCTCAGCCGCTCGTTGATGACCTCTTCGAACTGCTCGGCCTTCTTCACGTAGATGTCCCGGAAGTTGCCGTCCTGCCGTAGCAGGATCGCCTGCAGGCGCACCAACTCGAGGATGGCCAGGAACATCGTCACCAGGCCGCGCTCCGAGCGCGTGTTCTTGAGCAGGCTTCGCAGCGCGACGGGCTTGTCTTCCATCACCAGCCTGCGCCGCATGAAATCGATCATCTGGCCAACGGTGATTGGATCCTCGTCGAGGTTCAGCACCGGGCGGTTCTTTGCGCGCTCGAGAATTTCGCGGAAAACGCGCACGAGGTCGACCGTGTCGGCGGCAATTTCCTGCTCGGTCCCATCCATGTTGCGGAACTCGCGCAGGTTGGGCTTCGACCAGGTTGCAGCCTCGATCTGCTGCTTCTCGTAGAGCATCTGCGCGGCGTTCTTGAAGCGCTCGTGCTCGAGCAGCCGCTCCACCAGCTCGCGGCGTGGATCCTCAGCCTCGCCCTCGGCGCCTTCCACCGGCGAGCGCGGCAGCAACATGCGACTCTTGATCTGGATCAGCAGGGCGGCCGTGTAGATGAACTCGCCCGCCGTGTCGATGTCGGTCTGCTTCAGCCGCTCGACATAGGCCAGGTACTGCGCCGTGATCTTCGCGATCGGGATGTCCCAGATATCGATGTCCTGCTTGCGGATCAAGTCCAGCAGCAGGTCAAGCGGCCCGTCATAGACCTTGCCCACCGTCACCGAGAAGGGGAAGACGGACTCTTCTTCCTTCTTACTCTTCTTCCTCTCGGACTTTTCCGCCTCGGGCTTTGCGGCTTCAGTCTTGGCCGGTGCTGCATTGGCTGCCGCGGGCTTCGCGGCAGGCGCGGAAGCCTGGACTTCGGTCACAGTTTCGGGCACGATCTTCTGCTCGTCGCTCATCCGGCTACTCTTCAAGCCCCATGGCTGTCTTTACTTCGCGCATGGTGATCGCGGCACGCGCCGCGGCTTTGGCGTTACCCGCGGAGATGATCCCCTCCACCAGCGCCGGGTTCGCCTCATAGTAAGCACGGCGCTCCTGAATCGGGGCCACCTCCGCGACGACACCATCGGCCAGCCAGCCCTTGCACTCGATACAGCCAATGGAGGCCGTCGTGCAGCCTTCGCGGGCCTTTGCCTGTGTCTCGGCGCTCGAAAACACCTTGTGCAAATCGAAGACCGGGCAGACTTCCGGGTTGCCCACGTCGGTGCGGCGGATACGCGCCGGATCGGTGACCATCCCCTTGAGCTTCTTGCGAATCTCGGGTTCGGGATCGCTGAGCCCGATCGTGTTGCCGTAGCTCTTCGACATCTTGCGGCCATCGAGGCCGGGCAGCTTCGGCGAAGGTGTCAGCAGCACCTTCGGCTCAGGCAGAATCGGCACATCCGGATTCGTCTTCGACGTGTAGAACTGGTTGAAGCGCCGCGCTACCTCGCGGGTCAGCTCCACGTGCGCCACCTGGTCCGCACCGACCGGCACAAAATGAGGCTGATACAGCAAGATATCAGCCGATTGCAGCAGCGGATAGCCAAGAAAACCGTAGGTCGCGAGATCCTTCTCCTTGAGCTGCTCCTGCTGGTCCTTGTAGGTTGGCACACGCTCCAGCCAACCGAGCGGAGTAATCATGCTCAGCGCCAGGTGCAGTTCAGTGTGCTGCGGCACGCGGCTCTGCACGAACAGCGTCGCCTTCTCGGGATCGAGACCGGCTGCGAGAAAGTCCAGCACCACATCCTTGATGCTGTCCTTGATCCTCGAGGGGTCGGCATAGTCAGTGGTCAGTGCATGCCAGTCGGCGACAAAGAAATAGCACTCGTACTCGTGCTGAAGGCGCACCCAGTTGTAAAGGGCGCCCATGTAGTTACCAAGATGCAGTTTGCCGGTGGGGCGCATGCCGCTCAGCACGCGCTTGCGCTGTTCAGAAGAAGTGTTCGACACCCAGATTCCTTGCCAGAAAATGACTCGCTCTATTGTACTGCTGTGCGCTGAGCGCCCCGCCTTCGGGCACTGGCCGTCCAGGCCTTAAACCGCCAGCAGGATAGCGTTCACGATGCCCAGCGCCGGGGAGACAAAGAAATTCACCAGCGGAGCGCCGATGATCAGCATCAGCAGCAGGCTGATCAGGCCCATTTTGTCGTAGATGCGCAGGGCGTTATAGGGCAAGAAGTTGCGCACTATCTGCGCGCCGTCGAGCGGCGGCAGCGGCAACAGATTGAAGACCGCGAGAAAGATGTTCAGCACCAGCGTCAGATAGAAGATCACCGCCATCGGGAATGCGGCGGACGACATCATCTCCGGATCGATCACGCCGACGATGACCGAGCGTACTGCCATCATGCCCACCGGGCTCACCTTCGTCAGGATCACCAGCGCGATAAACGCGACGAGCGCGGCCAGCAGGTTGCTGCACGGCCCGGCCAGCGTCACCAGCGTGTCGTCGCGGCGGATGTTCTTGAAGTTGCGCGTGGTCACCGGCGTCGGCTTGGCCCAGCCCACCAGGAAGCGTCCGTACGCGCCGCCGAAGAGCATGATCAGCGGCAGAATGACCGTGCCGACCGGGTCGATGTGCCGCAGAGGATTGAGCGTCACCCGCCCCATCATCCGCGCCGTCTGGTCGCCCAGCCGCGAGGCCATCCAAGCATGCGCCGCCTCATGCAGGCTCAGCGAGAAGACAAGGATGACAAATTCGAAGATCTTGAGGAGGATTTCCTGCTGACTCATTGCGTTGCTACGAGGATATCAGCCCGCCCGTGGACTGGCCGTCCAGGCTTTTCGCCTTCGGCCACCGTTCCCGCTGGTCGCGATTCAGCCCTCAACACTCGACGGTGCCCACTCAAGCCAATTTTAGGCTTGAATGGGCCACCCAGGCATTCCGCACGAAGGCACAGGAGACTGCGCGAGGATTCGACCCTCCCGCGGATGCTCGTTTCCCAGGCGGAGAGCGCGGACGCTCTATCCACCCGCCTTATTTTCTCCGCCCTGCTTTTCCTCGCCGCCCACGCGCGCATACTCGGCGACGGTCTCGCCCTTCTTAAGCGTCAGCTCGTTGCCATCCACCAGAACGGCGTGCTTCAGAATCGTCACATCGTCCTCGATCGTCACGTTGTAGCCGTAGCTGAACTCGACGCCATAGAAGATGTGCACATTCTTCCCGATGCTCTTGAAGATGTGCTTGCCCAGCATCGCCCGGAAGCGGAAGGCCAGCCAGAGATTCCGGGCTACCGGCGACTGGTCGAAGAGCCGCCAGAACCAGATCAGCGGTTTGATCTCGGCAAACTTCTCCCGGTCGAGATTCTCGTCGTACTCGGCCTCGAGCGTCACGTTTGCCGGATCGAGCGAGAGCTGCAGCACATTGAAGGGCAGCTCGCTGGTCAGGGTGAAGTTCAGCTTACCGCCATGCGGCGCGCCCAGCAGCAGCTGGTGCAGATTGTCGCGAACCATCTCGGCACGCAGCGCCGGCTTCTTGTGCTTCGTGAATGTCTGATCGAGATAGTCGATCCAGCGGAGATACACTTCCTTCGCTTCCCGCGAGGGCTCGACGACAAACTGCTCTTTCTTTTCCTGCTCTTCAGTGGTGGGCATGGCCATCCTTGCTGGTTGTCCGGAACGGAGTTCAAAGTACAGACCGGCCCGATCGTATCCTGCCGTGTCCTCTCAGCGCTCTTAGTTCTGATGCTTATCGACGCAGCAGGACGCTCAAAAGACCAGCCCGGAGTTTCTCTCAAGCAGCATCAGCTCGAGTCGCGAAACCTTCGCGCTACACCCTGACCCTATCCCCTACACCCTGTCCTTCGTATTCACAGCCGTATCCGCGGCAAACTCCCGCAGCCTTGCCACCACTGCGGTCGCGCCGCCGGAATCGATCGCTTCGGCCGCCCGCGCCAGTCCTTCGTGGAAATCCGCTGCTGTGCCTGCCGCCACCAGGGCCGCGGAAGCATTCAGCAGCACGATCTGCCGCTTCGGTCCCTGAGCTCCGGCAAGAATCCCTTCCAGCACATGGGCGCTTTCCGCCGCAGTCTCGGAAGCGGTGATATCGGCCAGGGTCGCCCGCTGCAGTCCGAAATCTTCCGGCTGAACATGGAAAAGCCGAACCGAATCCGGCCGTCCCTGCATGTGCTTCACCTCGGCCATGCTGGTCTCGCCGGTGATCGTGATCTCGTCGATGCCGTCGATGCCGTGGGCGACAAAGGCATGGCTGACGCCGAGCCGCGCCATCGCCTCGGCCACGGATGGCACCATGCGCGCGCTGGCTACGCCCATCACCTGAGCCCTGGCTCCGGCAGGATTCGTCAAAGGGCCAGCCTGATTGAAGATAGTGCGGAATCCCAGGTTGCGGCGGATGGTCATCATGCGCTTCATCGCCGGGTGAAAGACCGGAGCCAGCAGAAACATGAAGCCCGTCTCGCGCAGGCACAGCGCGGCCTGGTCCGGGGTCAGAGCCACCGGCAATCCCAGCGCTTCGACCACATCCGCTGACCCGCACTTCGAGGTCACGGCCCGGTTGCCGTGCTTGGCCACCTTCGCACCCGCCGCCACGGCCACCAGCGCTGCACATGTCGAGATGTTGAAGGTGCCACGGCCGGTGCCGCCAGTACCACAGGTGTCTACCAGGGAGTTGCGTTCCGCGTCCGTCAACGGGATCGGCGTCGCCCGGGCACGCATCGCCTCGGCAAAGCCGGTCAGCTCATCGGCCGTCTCGCCGCGCAGGGAGAGCGCCGTGAGCAGCGCGGCAATCTCCATATCTTCCTGCCCCGGCTCGCTTTCGAGAATTTCGGTGAGAAATCTCCGCGCCTCATCGCGCCCCAGGGTCGCGCCTTGCTCCACTACCAGCCTCAGAACCTGTTTCAACCCAGCCATAACGGTCAGTTTACCGTCCCCACTCCAGAGATTCGTCCATTCCTCTCTGGCGTGAAGCACCCAGGGCGATGGTTTACGGAGAAAGCGCCCACACCAAAACGGCCCCCCCCCGATCAGCAAACACCCCTGTACCCAGCGCGGATAGCTCCGCTGCTGGGCCCTGATGGAATTTCGAGGGAAACACAGCCGCCAGGAGCCGGAGATTGCCAGTCCTGCGAAAAGCGTCCAGAAATACCAGCCACGCCAGAAGAGGCCTGGGATCGCCAGAATCAACAGGCATGCGCCCACCGCCCGGATCACAGAATGCCGGCTCAACCAGGCTTCTGTGAGATCGGGAGCAAGGATGTGCCAAAGGCCGGAAACTCCCAGAAAAGCAGCCAACGCTCGGACATAGATCGTTTCCGCCACCTCATCCCCCCGGCGCTAGGCGCTATTCGCTAGGCGCTATTCTATTCATGGATGTCTGCATATTTACCCGTTCCAGGGGGTTTTCCAAGGAGGAATGTCCTCTCCCTCCCGCATCGCCTTTTCAGACAGGCAAAAGACACCGACCGCTCCGGTCCGATACACTGAAAAGTCTACGGACATGGACTTGTAACTGCGCACCACGGCGACGCCGTGTTGGCAACATTCTGCGGACGGTCGCCGGGATCGCCGTTTCACTCAGCTGCTTTTGTCTTAAGGGTCTTTCGAAACACACGACTATGAAAATTCACGAGTACCAGGCAAAGGACATCCTCGCGAAGCACGGCGTTGCCGTACCGCGCGGTGAAGTGGCCAACACGCTGGACGAAGCGTTGGACGTGGCCAAGAAGCTGTTCGCCAACGGCGCGAGCGGTGTGGTCGTCAAGGCACAGATTCACGCCGGAGGCCGCGGCAAGGGCGGCGGCGTCAAGGTCGCCAAGAACATTCAGGACGCCGAGACCTATATCAAGCAGATCCTCGGCATGCAGCTGATCACCCACCAGACCGGCCCGCAGGGACAGAAGGTCTCGCGCCTGCTGATCGAAGAGACCGCGGCCATCGACCGTGAGCTCTACCTGGGTATCGTGCTCGACCGCGCCGCCGCGAAGCTCGTCTTCATGGCCTCCAAGGCCGGCGGTATGGAGATCGAAGAAGTCGCTGCCAAGGACCCCAAGGCGATCCATAAGGCCTATATCGACCCGGCCGTGGGCTTCCAGCCCTACCAGGCCCGCCAGCTGGCCTTCGCGCTCGGCCTCAAGCCGACGCAGATCAACCAGGCCGTGAAGTTCATGCTGGGCCTCTACAAGGTCTACATCGATACCGACGCCTCGCTGCTCGAGATCAACCCCTTCATCACCACCAAGGACGATCAGCTCTTCGCCCTCGACTGCAAGATCAACTTCGACGACAACGCCATGTTCCGCCACAAGGAGCTAAAGGAACTGCGTGACGTTGCGGAAGAAGATCCCCTCGAAGTGGAAGCGTCGAAGTACGCGCTCAACTACATCAAGCTCGATGGCAACATCGCCTGCATGGTGAACGGCGCGGGTCTGGCCATGGCCACCATGGACATCATCCAATATGCCGGCGGCTCGCCTGCCAACTTCCTCGACGTAGGCGGCGGCGCAAACCAGCAGCAGATCGAAGCGGCTTTCGCCATCCTGCTCGCCGACAAGAACGTTCAGGCCATCTTCATCAACATCTTCGGCGGCATCCTGCGCGTGGATGTGCTCGCGACCGCAGTCGTCGCGGCAGCGAAGAACCTGAACGTCACCCTGCCCATCGTTCTGCGCCTCGAAGGCACCAACGTCGAAGAAGGCCGCAAGATCCTCGAAGAGTCCGGCCTGAAGTTCGCTGTCGGCGCAACCATGAAGGACGCAGCGGATATCGTTGTTGCGGCCGCGAAGGGAGGCAAGTAAATGGCAGTTCTCGTCAATAAGGAAACTCGCCTCATCGTTCAGGGCATCACCGGCAAGGAAGGCACCTTCCACGCCAAGGGCTGCGCCGAGTACGGCACCAAGGTTGTCGGCGGTGTGACCCCCGGCAAGGGCGGCACCACCCACGAGGGCTGGCCGGTATTCGACACCGTCGAAGAGGCCGTCGAAAAGACTGGCGCCAACGCGACCGTGATCTTCGTTCCGCCGCCGTTCGCGGCTGACGCCATCCTCGAAGCCAACGAAGCCAAGATCGCCCTGATCGTCGCCATCACCGAAGGCATCCCGGTGAACGACATGGTCAACGTGTGGAGCGTGCTCAAGGATTCGAAATCGGTACTGATCGGACCCAACTGCCCCGGCGTCATCTCGCCCGGCAAGGCCAAGATCGGCATCATGCCTGGCCGTATCCACAAGGAAGGCAATGTCGGCATCGTCTCCCGCTCGGGAACCCTGACCTACGAGGCCGTCTACCAGCTCACGCAGCGCGGTATCGGCCAGTCGACCGCGATCGGCATCGGCGGCGACCCGATCGTCGGGACTACACATATTGATGCGATCAAGCTGCTCAACGAGGACCCCGAAACCGAGGCCATCATCATGATCGGCGAAATCGGCGGCACCAACGAAGAAGCCGCGGCCGAGTACATCAAGGCTCACGTGAAGAAGCCGGTCGTCGGCTTCATCGCCGGCCAGACCGCACCTCCGGGCCGCCGCATGGGCCACGCGGGCGCCATCATCTCCGGAGGCCAGGGTACGGCCGAAGAAAAGATGAAGGCCATGACCGCCGCCGGCATCCACGTCGTCCAGTCCCCCGCCGAAATCGGCGAGACCCTGGCACGCGTGACGGGCAAGGCGTAAATCCCCGCTCTACCCGCAACAGAAAAGGCTGCGCTTCGGCGCAGCCTTTTCTTGGAGCCAACTTCAATGCACATCACGATAGAGCAAAGAAAATCCAACGGCCTGGCCCCATTAGTCACGGCAGATGCGGAGATACGTCGGCATTATCTGCGCGCTATCTGGTAAAGATAGACGCTCCAGCCGATTACGGAACGGCTGCTGCTAAATGAATAGAGCGTATACACCCGGAATACCCGTACTCCCGACCTATGCAATACACTGGACGTAACGTCTACACGTTCCAAGGAGAAACACAGGTGTCCCAACGCACCTTCAGCATCATCAAGCCGGACGCAGTCCGCAAGGGTTATACCGGAGCTATCCTCGCCGAGATCGAGAAGGCCGGTTTCAAGATTGTCGCCATCAAGAAGGCCTCCATCTCCAAGGCTCAGGCCGAGGGCTTCTATCACGTTCACGCCGAGCGCCCCTTCTTCGGCGGCCTCACCGACTTCATGTCCTCCGGCCCCATCTTCCCGATGGTGCTCGAGAAGGAAAATGCCATCGCCGACCTGCGCAAGCTGATGGGCGCCACCAACCCGGCCAACGCCGAAGAGGGCACCATCCGCAAACAGTTCGCCGGTTCGATCGAAGAGAACGCGATCCACGGCTCGGATGCCGAGGACACCGCGAAGTTTGAGATCGGCTACTTTTTTGCCGGCCTCGAACTGATCTAAATTCGAGTTCGCAAAGCCCTTCGGGTTTGCAAACAAGATCAAAAAAATCGCCGGCGCTCTCGTGAGCATGCCGGCGATTTTCTTTGTCGCGAATCTGGTGCGCCCGAGAAGATTCGAACTTCTGACCTACAGCTTCGGAGGCTGCCGCTCTATCCAGCTGAGCTACGGGCGCGCTCCTCAAGAATACTACGGGCGGCCCCATCCTGCACCCAATCTGCGCAGAAGGAGCCGCGAAACGCACCACCGCGGAACCCTTCCCTTTGACAGATCGCCCGCCTCCGCGCTGTGATGATGGGGGACCTGCGCGTCTCTTCACCGATTGGCGCACCCGTCACACGTTAGGAGCAATTCATGAAGCGTAAGCTGTTTGCCTGTCGACTCACCCTGTTCGTTCTCGTGCTCGCATTCTTCGCCGGAGTCCGCGCCAACGCGCAATGCGATCCCAAGAGCCAGAACCCTCCCAGCCCGCCCGCGCAGACCAGCGTTACGCTCGGAGGCAAGGACGTCACCATCTACTACTGCGCGCCTTCGATGCGCGGCCGCAAGATCTTCGGCGGACTGGTGCCCTATGGACAGTGGTGGCGCACCGGCGCCAACACCTCGACGACCATCAAGACCGAGACCAGCCTTGAGATCGGCACGCTGAAGGTTCCAGCCGGCACCTACACGCTCTACACGCTGCCTTCTGAAGCGAACTGGACGCTGATCGTCAATAAGCAGACCGGCCAGTGGGGCACCGTCTACAAGCAGGACATGGACTTTGGCCGTACCGGGATGACACGCGCACCCGCGCCGTCCTCGCCTGTCGAGACCTTCAAGATCGACTTCGAGAACACCAAGGGCAAGAAGACCCAACTGCACCTGATCTGGGACACCACGGACGTTTACGTGCCGGTGAAAGCCGGAAAGTAGTCCGCCTCAACAGGAAAAGCAAAGGCCGCGCTGCTAGCTGCAGCGCGGCCTTTGCGTGTCTATCGACTATTTTCCGGATTCACCCGAGGCAGCCAGCTTCTGCTTCTCCAGCTCTTGCATCACGGACTGGATCAGCTCCTTCGCACCGTTGATCTCACCCAGCACCGTCTCGAGATCGAGCGCCGGCTTCGACGGATTCCGCCGCGAGGTGCAGTACACACCGTGCTGCCCGATGAGGATCAGCGCGTCGGTCAGCATATCCAGCGTGACCGCCAAACGCCCCCGCGCCGGCCCCATCATGAATTCGTACTTCTCGATCTCGTCGCGACGATGCATCAGGGAAGACATGTTTACCACTCCTTAGCGGGCGTATCCATCTCCACCGGCGTTGAGGCAGGCGGCGCCTGCCAGCGCAATACCGGCTTGCGGGCGGCTGTCGTCTCGTCGAGGCGCGAGATGCGCGTCGAGTGCGGAGCCGAGGTCACCAGCTCGGGGTTCTCGTCCACTTCACGGGCGATCTGGCGCATCGCATCCACAAACAGGTCGAGCTCCTCACGCGACTCGCTCTCGGTCGGCTCGATCATCAGCGCGCCGGGCACGATCAACGGGAACGACGTGGTGTACGGATGGAAGCCGTAGTCGATCAGGCGCTTCGCGATGTCGCCCGTCTTCACACCGTTCTTCGTCTGCCGTTTGTCGCTGAAAACGACCTCGTGCATGGAAGGCGTGTTGTAGGGCAGCTCGTAAAGATCCTGCAGCTTGGCGCGGATGTAGTTCGCGTTGAGCACCGCATCCTCGGTCGTCTGGCGCAGGCCGTCGGGACCGTTCGCGAGGATGTACGCGAGCGCGCGCACAAACATGCCGAAGTTGCCGTAGGTCATGCGCACGCGGCCCACTGACTCGGGACGGTCATAGTTCCAGTGCAGCAGACCGTCGGCTCCCTGAGCGACGACAGGCGTCGGCAGGAACGGCTCGAGGATCTTCTTGCAGGCCACCGGACCCGAGCCCGGACCACCACCGCCGTGCGGTGTCGAGAAGGTCTTGTGCAGGTTCAGGTGCATCACGTCCACGCCGAAGTCGCCCGGCCGCGTCTTGCCGACCAGCGCGTTCATGTTCGCGCCGTCCATGTAGAGCAGCGCGCCCTTATCGTGCAGCACGTCGGCGATGCGGTGAATCTCGTTTTCGAAGACGCCGATGGTCGAGGGGTTGGTCAGCATCAGCGCCGCCGTGTCCTCATTCACCATCTGCGCGAGCGCGGCCACGTCCACGCCACCCTGCGCGTTCGACTTCAGGTTCACGACCTGGTAGCCGCAGCTCGCTGCAGTCGCGGGATTGGTGCCGTGCGCCGAGTCGGGGATGATGACATGCTTACGCGCATTGCCCTTCGACTGGTGGTACGCGCGAGCCAGCAGGATGCCGGTGAACTCACCATGCGCGCCGGCCGCAGGCTGCAGCGTGATCGCGTCCATGCCGCAGATCTCGATGAGGCAATCCTGCAGCAGCTTCACGATGCCGAGCGCGCCCTGCGAGAGGATCTCCGGCTGGTAGGGATGCGCCTCGGCGATGCCCTCGAGCCGCGAGACGAACTCGTTCACGCGCGGGTTGTACTTCATCGTGCAGCTGCCCAGCGGATACATGCCCAGGTCAATCGCGTAGTTCCACGTCGAGAGGCGCGTGAAGTGGCGGATGATCTCGATCTCGCTCAGCTCCGGCATCACGGCGATCTCGTCACGCACCGCGCCGCCCAGCAGCGCAGCCGCGTCGACTTCCGGCACATCGAGAGGCGCGAGCTTGTAGCCCTTCTTGCCAGGCGCCGACTTCTCGAAGCTCAGGTTTTCGTTCTGCGTCAGGTGCGCCGTGACCTTGCGCGGCGTGCCGACAAACTTGTCTGTAGTAGCCATGTGTTCCTCGAATCTCTATCCCACTGTTCCGGGTGCCCCACATCTCGTGAAGTTTGAGATGTGGGAAGGTAGAAACCTAAACTCTGGGTGCCCCATTCAA
Organism: Silvibacterium sp.; assembly: GCF_047605705.1. Taxonomy (NCBI): domain Bacteria; kingdom Pseudomonadati; phylum Acidobacteriota; class Terriglobia; order Terriglobales; family Acidobacteriaceae; genus Silvibacterium; species Silvibacterium sp. The sequence continues at coordinate 11,294 of NZ_JASGFD010000025.1, forward strand.
GCCTGATTTCGGCTTGAGTGGGAAGGCACGAACCTAACCCGAACTAACCTTGGATCGCTTCCGCGGCTGCTTCAATCTGCTCGCGCGTGGTCAGCTCGGTGGCGCACCACAGCGTGGCATTGCCCAGCTCGGGATACCACTTCTTCAGACTGAGTCCGCCGATGATCTTCTTGTCGAGCAGCCGTGCATTGAGAGCCTCTGCGGTCTCGTCCGTCTGCAGCACGAACTCATGGAAGCGCGGCGTGTTCGCGAAGAGCAGCTTGCCCTGCTTGCCGATCGTCTCCGCAGCGAAGCTGCCCTTGGCCAGGTTCTGCAGCGCGAGATCGCGCATGCCCTGCTTGCCGTAGACGGTGAGGAAGATCGTCGCCATCAGCGCGACCAGCGCCTGGTTGGTGCAGATGTTCGAGGTCGCCTTCTCGCGGCGGATATGCTGCTCGCGCGTCGAGAGCGTCAGCACGAAGCCGCGGCGGCCTTCTGTGTCCTTGGTCTCGCCCACAAGGCGGCCGGGCATCTGGCGCAGGTACTTTTCCTTCGCCGCCAGCACGCCGCAGTAGGGGCCGCCGTAGCTCAGCGCCACACCGAAGCTCTGCGCTTCGATCGAGACGATGTCGGCCTCGACCGGAGGACGCATGATGCCGAGCGAAACGGCCTCGGCGATCGAGACGATCAGCAGTGCGCCCTTCTTGTGCGCGATGTCCGCAATGGCCGGGATATCTTCCGCAATGCCGAAGAAGTTCGGCGACTGCACCAGCACGCACGCGGTCTGGTCGGTAACGGCCTGCTCCAGCGCTTCGAGATCGACGCGGCCAGCCTTGGCATGGCCCTCGGGATAGTACGTAACCTCGCTCGCATCGTGGCCCTGGTGCTGCGCGTAGGTGTGCATCACCTCGCGATACTCGGGATGCACGGTCTTCGCCACCAGCACGCCATCGCGGCCGGTGATGCGGACGGCCATCATCACGGCTTCCGCCGCGCCGGTCGAGCCGTCGTACATCGAGGCGTTGGCGATGTCCATGCCCGTCAGCTCACAGATCATCGTCTGGAACTCGAAGATGGCCTGCAGCGTGCCCTGCGTGATCTCCGCCTGGTAGGGCGTGTAGGAAGTGAGGAACTCGCCGCGCTGCACGAGCGAGTCGATGACCACCGGGCGATAGTGGCGGTACGCGCCTGCGCCAAGGAAGCTCGTGTAGCCGTTGGCGCTCTTCGCCGATGCGGCCTTGAAGTGATCGATAATCTCGGACTCGCCGAACTGGCGCGGGATGGAGAGATCGCGCGTGAAGCGGTACTCCTCAGGGATGACGGCAAAGAGCTCGTCGATCGAGGAGGCGCCGATCTCGCGCAGCATGTCTACGCGCTCGGCATCGGACTTGGGAAGATAACGCATCGGACTTCCTTTAAAAAGCGGTGAGCTTCAAACAAAATTCGTAACAGATACGACTACAAAATCCCTGCGCCGCGCTTTCCGCGCAGACGCAGCAATGCCCGTAGCCGCGCGCCTTGCACGCAGCTACGGGCAGATAGGCTACTTGCCGGTCTCTTCGGCGATGAACGCCTCGTACTGGGCGGCCGAGAGCAGGCTGTCGAGTTCCGCAGGGTCGCTCAGCTCAACCTTGATGATCCAGGCGGTGTGCGCCTCGGTGTTGATCTTCTCGGGCGAGTCATGCAGTTCGGCGTTGACCTCGGTCACCGTGCCGCTGACCGGCGAGAAGAGATCGCTGACGGCCTTGACCGACTCGACGCTGCCAAAGACCGCGTCCTTCTCGACCTTGGTGTCCACCTTCGGCGCGTCGACGAAGACGATGTCGCCGAGCGTGTTCTGCGCGTAGTCGGTGATGCCTACGGTGCCGATGTTGCCGGCAACCTCGATCCACTCATGTTCCTTGGTGTACTTGTACGTTGCGGGATAAGCCATGCGAACAATCTCTCCGTGAAATTTCGTCTGTGGTGCCGTATAGGGTGCGTATCTTGTTGGGGTCCGTGCGATGGAACCGGACAGGGTGGAATCGCTACCTCGGCAACGCGCGGACCTGAAATCCGCCTCGTGCCTCCGGTATAAAAGTCTAAAACCTGACTCTTTTATGCCTGCTTCTTCGGCCGGCGATAAAACGGTGTCGGCACGATGCGCGCCTTCACCGCATTCCCGCGGATTTCGACGGCAACCTCGCCATCCACCTGCGCCACCTCTACCGGCACATACGCGAGCGCGATGTTCTTCTTGAGGAATGGCGAAGGCGAGCCGCTGGTGACTTCGCCGATCTTTACGCCGTTTGCGTCGAGCACCGGATAGCCGTCGCGGGCGATGCCGCGCTCGATCATCTCGAGGCCGACGAGCTTGCGTTGCGGACCACCATCGGCGGTGATCTTCTCAAGCGCTTCAGAGCCGACGAACGGCCCCTTCTCGAGCTTCGCATAGCGGCCAAGGCCAGCTTCGAAAACGTTGATCGTCTCGGAGATCTCATGGCCGTAGAGCGCCATCGCCGATTCCAGGCGCAGCGTGTTGCGCGCGCCCAGGCCGCAAGGGATGATGCCGAACTCCTTGCCCGCCTCGAGCACCTCGTTCCATACGCGCTCGCTGGTGGCCTCGTCGGAAGGCACATAGATCTCGAAGCCATCTTCACCGGTGTAGCCGGTACGCGCGATCAGCGTGTTGTGCAGGCCGCAGACCGTGCCCCATGTGAACCAGTAGTTTTTGATCGTGCTCAGGTCCACATTGGTCAGCTTGGCCAGCGTCTCGGCCGCGCGCGGGCCCTGGATGGCCAGCTGCGTGTAGTAATCGCTGTAGTCGCTCACGTGGCAGTGGTGGAACTTCTGCGACTGGGTGCGAATCCACTGGTAGTCCTTCTCACGCGTGCCGGCGTTGATCACGATGAGGTAGTCGTTTTCGCCCAGCTTGTGCACGATGACGTCGTCCACGAAGGTGCCATTCGGATAGAGCATGGCCGAGTACTGCGCCTGGCCCACCTGCAGCTTCGAGGCATCGTTCATCGAGAAATTCTGCACAGCGGCCAGCGAATCGGGACCGCGCAGCTGGATGTCGCCCATGTGGCTCACGTCGAAGAGGCCGACACCGGTGCGCACGGCCATGTGCTCGGCGATCAGGCCCGAGTACTCGACCGGCATATCCCAGCCGCCGAAATCGACCATCTTCGCGCCCGAACGGCGATGCATAGCGTTAAGCGCAGTTTTACGAAGGGCGGCAGGTGCGGAGGTAGCCACGGCGGGGAATCCTTTAGAGAAATATCTCGAACCTTTTAAAGTATCACCTACTGCTTCGCATGGCGCTCCCGTTGGCGCGATCCCAGTTTTATGCAGTGGAGACGAAAAGGGGGGCGTCCCGTCCAAGCTCCGACTAGGCGGGAGATACCGACCTCCAGGTTCTCTAGCAGGCATGCATGCCCGTGCCGAGGAGAACCTTCAGCGCTGATGGGGATGTCTACCGCGGTACGGAACCCGGACGCAGAAATGCGCGCCGGAATACCCGGCGCGCATTCAAGCTAAACCTTACAGGAGAAGCTACTTGAGGCCGCGGCGCCAGCGGTAGACGACACCGACCGAAAGCGCGAACTGCTCTTTCAGGTTGCCTTCGCCGGCCGAGTTCTGGAAGTGCGTCAGCGTGGCGTCCGGCGAGATGCGGAAGACCCAGCGCGACGAGCGGTTCAGATCGATGGAGCCACCGATCGCGCTCGCAAACGTGGTCTGGTTATTGAACAGGCCCAGGACTTCGGGATCGATCTGCGTACCGTTGTCCAGGTGCGTCGCGCCGTTGAAGTAGCCGTACGCGCCGCCGACCAGGGCGTGGAAGGTCATCGAGACGTGCTCGTTACTGGGACCGCGGTATTCCGGGCCGGCCAGGAACATATGCTCGCTGACGAAGGGTCCCTTGATGTCATAGACGTTCGGCTCGACGCCGCTGGTGCCGTAGTAGCCGCGGACGTTGCCCATCACGCCCCAGCGGCGGGTAAAGAAGCGCGTGGCCTGCGCATCGAAACCGCCCAGATTGGCGCCCTGCGTCAACTGCGGACCGGCGTCGAAATGCGAATAGGCCAGACCGCCATAAAACTCCCACTTGTAGTCGTAATGGACGTTGGCCAACGTGTCATTCGCAGCCAGAACCGGCTGCTGATACTGTGCCTGCGCGTACCTGGACCCGCCCAGCAGAGTTACAACCACGACCGCGATCACTGCAAAAAACTTCTTCGTTCCTTCAGTCAACAAGACTGTCCTCCAAAATCGTCTGGGCAGACTACCGGGCCGGGCCGCAATTGCCTGCAAATTATCACGATACATGGCCGGGGCAGCCCTCGTCGCCCCTTCCTATAAGCGTTCTGCTGTGTGACGGGTGAAACCCGGTTCCGTTTCGTAAAATACGGCCTTTCGCACAAGGAAACCGGACGAAGCGCCCCTGTGCGACAATATTGGCAGCGAGTTGACCCTCGCAGTCCGGCAGGGCCGAGACCTGTCGTGTTTCCGGGAGACATCACCATGCTCGACAATCTGTTCACGCCCACCCACCTGATCATCATCCTGGTCATCGCCCTGCTCATCTTCGGGCCGCGCAAGCTTCCCGAGCTCGGCAAGGGCCTGGGCGAAGGGCTGAAGGGCTTCAAGGACGGCATCAAGGGCAACCCCGACGCCGCCAAGCAGGACAACGTCGCCAAGACCGAAGCCACCCCGCAGGCCAAGTAAGCCCGGCCGCAGTGCCGCTTCGCGACAGGCCTCTCAGCCTGCCTGTTCGGTCAGGCGTGCAGGAATAAGCTCATCCGGTGAAAGCCCGGGCCCACGCAAGGTGGCCCGGGCTTTCCTGTCTTTATCAACCGCCGGTTCCTGACAACCGCAGCTTACGGCGCGGAAATTACTCCCATCAAACAATTCCCATCCTTCGTCTTCGGCTGAAAACGTCCGTTGGAAGACCCTGCTGCGCCAAGCGGAGTTTGCAAGACCCAGTCCAGTCCCACGAGCCGGGCCATCGCATCTGCGGCGCGCCGCTCGTGCTGCAACGTTGGGATATAAGGCACTTCAGAGGTCAGATAGAGGCTGACAACTCCGTCAACAGGAGTAAAAGCCGGGTTGAAGCAAGCTCCGTGAAATTTCGCACCGGTGACCTGCTTGTAGATCAGCACCTGATCGAGAGCGACCGATGCGGGAATCAACCCCACATCCTGCCCAGTGAACGATGCGGAAGCATTCGCGACGAACTGATCGCACACCCACTCTTCGGGCGGCGCAGGCAAAGTAAAAGCAATATCCCAGCCACCCATGATCGGGCGATTCGCAGAAAGCCAGGGCGTATTCGCAGAAATGCTCGTCTTCAAATCACCGAGGGTCAGAGGCGCGGGCGTATAGCCGCTGGCGTATTGCGGATCGATGCAGTGCCAGTAGCTTTCCAACATATAGGTCGAACCGCTGTTGATGGTTGCTGCGTTTGTGTGACCGCAAACCGGCGCATAGACATCGACGCCGGTGATCTTCGCACCCGCATCGGAAGAGTTGGATTCGGTCTTCACCGAGAAAATAAAAGCCCCTTCGAAATGCAGATGCAATTCAAAGGGGGTTGAGGGAGTGGAAGCCTGCGAACTCACTTGCTCAGTCATCGAAACAGCTCCTTAAGGTTTTCCCTGCTCATGCCAAAGACGGAATAAGAGGCCCAGAAGTACGGATGGTGATATCCGGACTGTGCACTCAACTCCCGCTCAGACTCCATCAATGCGGTGGAAACACTCTTCCCTGCCGCCAACTCTCCATAAAACGCCTTCATCAACGGCACGGAAGCCGCAGAGTCCACAGCCCAGTGTGCGGCCACAGTCTGCTTTACGCCGTCAGCGGACAGGGTCTGCTCGATATCCGCTGCGCCGCCGACATCGCGATCTTCTCTGCTTCCGGTGGCGCAGGCAGAGAGCACAAACAGGCGGCATGCGGCGAGCGCGTGCGGCGGAATATTGCGCACATCGAGCTCCCCGGCCGTATCGTGCCTCTCTGCTGCCAGCATCAGTTTCGTCGCACTGTCCTTTACGGCGGCGTGTCCGGCAAAGTGCACCATGACAGATCCTGAAAGAGCCTGCTCCATGGCCTCCGGCGTCGCTCCGCGTCCAGTCAGAACCGTGGCTCCAGGCAGTGTCGCAGCCACAGCCACGGCCTCCGTCCTAGCCTCGGGCAGTCTCGCCAGATTCTCGCGCGCGGGCATCGAGGCACCGATAACCAGACTCTTCTCCCCCTCGGTGGCCCGGGACACGCCGGAACCGGCGAGAAGCGCGCGGACCTCTTCGACTGGCATCTCCAGTCCGAGGTAGCTGCCACGCCAGGGCAAAGCATTCACCGGCAGATAGTCCATGCTGTCATCGAGATCGAAAACGACCTCGTGCGCTTTCGCCAGATCGTCAACGAAAGGCCCAAACAAATGCGTAGCCAGAGAGGCTCCCAGCTCATGGATACCGCTCTCGGCGCTGGTCGGCGAGGCGACTGTATCCGCGAACGCATGGCAAAGCAGGTCGAAGCGCGCTGAATCCAGTTCTACTTCCTGAAAGCGAACGCCGTCACTGTCCATCTTCCATAGCAAAAGAGAGCGATCCAGGCGTATCGCGCCCAGGACAATCCCTGCGCCAAGACGTTTACGAATATTCTCCAGGGCTGGAACAAGGCAGGCAATACCAGGATCCTGTCCACACCATGGCCGCATATCCGGAGCTACCGACAACAGCCGATAACGCTCCCAGGCAGCAAGTGCCTCCATGGCCGGCCGCCCCTCGTGAAGCTCCAGCTGCACCATGGAGGCATAGACCGGACGGACACGTTCAACCCAGTCCTCCCGCTCCTGCCTGCTGGTCGCAGCCTTAGCGCCCTCTTCCGCTAGAGCCAAGGCACGACTGAGATTCCTGGCAGCATCCTGCTCATGATGCTCTACGAGATCGAGCTTGCCCTGAACCAGGGCATAACGCAGCTCGACATCCCGGTTACCAGCCAGATCGGCCCCCTTGCCAGCACTCGCCACAACTTGCTCAGCGTCGAGCATATCGCCGGAGGCAAGATAAGCGTCAGCCATCATGCTGCTCATGTTCACGTTCGAGCGCACGACCTTATCGTGGTCCTGCCCGGAGCTGAAAAATGCCACTCCCCGTCGCCAGTCTTCCTTGCTGGCGGCGAGCTCTCCATCTCGAACCTCCGCCTTTGCCAGCAGTAGCTGATTCGCCGCAAGCACCTCGGGCAAATCCATCGGGACTAGCATCCGGGTTGCTTCGCGATGCAGCAAAGCTGCGCCATACACCCGATCCGACGCCCCTTCGGCGTAGACCATGTTCCCGTAAAACTGCAGCTTGCGTATGGCCGGATAATCTCCGTTCCAGTAGGTCCGCAGGCCCTCCAGGCTCATCTTCCAGGCCTGCGCGCGGTTCCCCTGCGATTCTTCGTTGCTGGCGAGAAAGCCGAGTGCCCGCAGATGCACGATGCCGTAGCCGGCCTCATCGGAGATATGCAGGGAGCGTGTCAGGCTCGCATTTACCGTGGCAAAGTCATTCTGCTGCAGGTGGCAGGAAGACTCATCGGCCCAGAACTGCGCGGCCATCCACGGGTAAGGCCGGCCCGTGGAGACACCCGTCAGCGTCGCCGCTTCCTTGAGGCAGTTGCGGTCATCGAGCAGGTGTTCATCGTCGAAGACCACTTCGAGGCCGGCCCGCAGCGCCCCGGCCTGGTCTCCTAGCGTCGTGAAACTGCGCTGCGCCTCCGAAGCGCCATGCAGGGCCTCGGAAAAGAGCGTGTGCGTCCCATCGGTCATCGCCGTGCCCAGCAGCCCAGCGGCAGCGGGAAAGCCCGGCTTATTCGAAGCAGCCAGAAGATCGATCAGCCAGCGGTCGTGGTGCCGCGACTCCAGCGAGGCGGCTATGGCGGACAGCAGCGACCGCGCCGCGCTACAGCCTGCATCGCAGTTTTCTGTGGATTCGGATGTCGGGGGAGAGATCGGGAAAGCGGCTTGCAGCAGGTGCGGGAGATGCGTCGTGGAAAGCTCTTCGTCGTGCGCGGCAAGCAGGTCCGGACTTCGCGCCAGGTGCAGCATCCCTTCCGGCGTGGCCATGTAGGGCGCAAGCTCCGACTGCTTCGCATTCTCTCGCGCCAGCCTCGCGGTCACCGCATCGAGATGGCGCTGTCCGTCGGCGTGCCATTCCGGATCGCGCTCGACAGCGAGGTATTTCTTCCAGGCATCCACCGCGGCGAGGTATTGATAGACCTGCTCAAGGAGCAGCCCCTCGTTGTAGAGCACCACGGGATCGTTCGGCGCCAGCTTCGCCGCGTGCTCGATCGCATCCAGCGCGGCGGCGCGATCGGTCGAGGTATCGGTTGCCACGGCACGCTCCTGATACGCCGTAGCCAGATCCGTAAGCACCGCGACATCGTCCGAACTCTGCACCTCGAGGCGGCGCAACGTGTCGATGGCCGAATCGTAGTTCTCGTTCAGCAGATCGGCGCGCGCTTCCAGCAGCAGCCACTTCGGATCTTCCGGCGACTTCATCAGGGCCTGCGTAATCGCCGCCCGTGCTTCCAGCAGCGGCACGGCCTCGTGCCCCGCTTCGCCTGCGCCTCGGGTGCGCTCAGGTCCACTCACCGCGGCATAGCCGGCGAGGGGAATCCGCAGCTCCATCGTGCGATCGGTGGTGTACGCCTCGGCCAGCAGCCGCTCGGGGGACTTCAGACTCTGATTGCCCAGGAAGAGAAAGAGCAGCGCGCCTGCGGCAATCGCGCCGGCCACACCGAGCACCGAGCTCCACAGCAGTATGCGTCCGCCCTGCCGGGTATGGCTCTCGTGCATCTGCTGCGCCACGGCCGCCTGCCACTCTGGCTCGATGCAGCGGAGTTCCTCGAGCGCACCGCGCTCGCCCTGCACCTCGCCGTCACTCAGGACATCGGACCAGAAGAGCAGTCTTGCTCCGCAGCCTCGACACTCCGAAGCATGGAGCAGCAGCACGGCCGACGACGGCTTATCGAGACGCCCGGCAATGTATTTTTCCCAGGTGGACTCGTCCGGGCAATCCGGGCCGAAGCTGTCCCGGCCGATCGCACTCCATTGCGGAGGCTCGCCGCCCGGCAGCTCATCCAGCAGCCGCGAGAGGCGTTCTGCTGTCTTGTCATCACTGGGGCCCGGAGAAGGTTTCATATCCACTCACCTTTGTGTACCGCAGGGCGGGAGGAAAACCCTTCACCGGAATTGAAATTGGCCGCCCGGGAGGCGGCGTCGGTGCGAAGATTCAGCCGGAGAAATGCCAGCATCCGGTGCAGCGCGCTCTCCACGCCCTTCACCGACAACGAGATGCCGGGCTGCGCCGCGATCGCATTCGCCGTCATGCCCTGCTGGTAATACAGCCAGAAGATGGTGCGGTGCATACGGCCCGTCACCCCGCCGCTGTAGGAGTCGAGGAGCTGATCGATCTCCCCCAGCAGGATGCTGCGCTCCATCCACTCAGCCTCGGAGAAGACCGGCGCATGAAATTCGGTGAGATCTTCCTCGACCTGGCCGTCGCCGCGCTTCTGCGTGTTCTTGCGGCGGAAGTGATCGTTGGCTACGGCGGCGCTGATGACGCGCGCATATGAAAGAAATGAGTCGGGATAACGGGGCTCGAAATCGCGCAGCAGGCGGCGGTCATCCTCACAAAACTTGAGAAAAACATCCTGCACGATGTCATCGACGGTAGCCGCGGAGCTTTCGCCCCATTGCCGGGCGACACGGAGAACCGAACGCGCAATCGGCCGAGCGAAGCGGCGAACAAACTCCTGCCACTCCTCAGCCTTGGCGCCAGCTGCACAACGCAGCGCCAGGTCGTTCGCAGTCATGGTATCCATACCGGGCTTTTGCGTTCAGATTACCTCAAACCGATGTCATTCGGCAGTATCTGAAGCTACCTTTCCCGCGTAAATTCACGGAATAAAAGCGCTACCACGGAAAGGATGGGATAAATGCCGGGATATTTGCCCTGTCACTCCTGAGTTACTTCATCGCTAACCACGAAGAAATGTTTCAAATTAGCGACGCCAAAGGATGTCGTGATCGCCACATCGGCGGCATCGCGCCCCACGGCCATCAGCACCCTGCCTACGCGAGGCTGATTGTGGCGGGCGTCAAAAGTCCACCATCGGCCCTCCCCCCTGCCGTCTGCCAGATACACCTGGAACCAGGCGCTGAAGTCCATCGGGCTCGGAGCGGGCGGCACGCGGATATCGCCCAGATAGCCGGTGGCATACCGAGCCGGGATATTGAGCGCCCGCAGAAAGGTGATAGCCAGATGCTGAAAATCGCGGCAGACACCCTGGCGTTCGGTAAAGACGTCGAGGGCCGTCTTGGTGGGGCGGGCAAAGTGATAGCCGAAGGCCACCTTCTGGTGCACCCAGTCGCAGACCGCCTGCACCCGTCCCCAGCCCGGATCGACGCCGCCGAAGAGGTCCACCGCTTCCGCCGACATCCGGTCGACCTCGCAGTAGCGGCTGCTGAGCAGGTAGCGCATCACGTCACTGGGCAGCTCGGCGACCGGAATCTCTTCGGCATCGAGACAGACCGGGTCGGGGTCGCCCGAATCCTCGACGAGGGTGCGGTTGGAGAGGCGCACGATCCCTTCCGGAGCCTCGAAGCGGGTGCAGATATTGCCGAAGCTGTCGAGGTAGCTGTCCATCTGCAGTGCGGGGTCGATGCGCAGCTCATCCGGCTCGCGAAGATCGCCCGCGCGCGAAGGGTGCACGTGCAGCATGGCGACAAAGGCCGTGGCACGGGGAAGTTCGAAATCGATGTCATAGCCCAGGCGTAAGAGCATCCGTGGTTGCGACCCCTAGAAAGGAAATGAACAGCGGCCGCACGAAGACACAACCCGGCCCGCGCCCGTCGGGAATGGGGACCAGCCGCTGCCATGCGGGAGGGGCGCATCGGTAGGATGCGGTTTGCCCTCTTCGCAGCGTGGAATCACCTGCCCGTCATCTTCACCCGCCGATAGATCGTTTAAAGTGGCAGTAGCAGCCGCTGTGCGGCACACCACCACCCCACAAGAGGATTGCAGTGACGTATTGCCTCGGGATATTGACCCACCAGGGCCTGGTGATGGCCTCCGATTCCCGCTCCAACGCCGGTTTCGACCAGGTGAATGTCTGCCGTAAGATGCACACCTTTGTGCACCCGGGCGAGCGCTCCTTCGTCATCCTGACCAGCGGTAGCCTGTCGCTCACCCAGTCGGTCATCTCCCTGTTGCGCGACGAGTTCGAGGCCGGCGAGGGCCTGGCCAGCGTGGACTCCTTCTACGCCGCGGCGCGCGTGGTCGGCGACTGCGTACGCAAGGTCTCGGAGCTGGACCGGGCCGCACTCGAGCGCGATGGGTTCAGCTTCAACATCAACCTGCTGCTGGGCGGACAGGTGAAAGGCGAGCGCCCGGCGCTCACCATGATTTATCCCCAGGGCAATCCGCTGAGCGCCACCTATGACTCACCGTATCTGCAGATCGGCGAGGTGAAGTACGGCCGCCCGATCCTCGACCGCGGCATTGTCTCCGGCGCCACCACGCTCGAGGATGCAGCGATGTACGCGCTGCTCTCCTTCGACGCGACCATGCGCTCGAACGTGACGGTGGGGCCGCCGATCGAGGTGCTGCTCTATGAGAACGACAAGCTGGAGTTCGACCGCTACCGCCGCTTCTCCGCCGATGATCCGGAGCTGATGCTCATCCATCGCCACTGGGAGCAGGCGCTGCGCCGCGCTGTCGAAGAGCTGCCCAAGGTGCAGTTCAATTCCTGCCTGCCATAAGAGCATGCCTGCGCTGAGAGGAAAGATGCGCCCGTGATCGCCTTCCTGGTGGCCGGAACCGGCAGCGGTGTCGGCAAGACGACCATCGCGCTGGCGCTGATGGCGGCCTTCCGCGAGCTTGGCCACACCGTGCAGCCCTTCAAGTGCGGGCCGGACTTCCTCGATACCGGGCACCACACTGCAATCTGCGGCCGCATCTCCCGCAATCTCGACACCTGGATGCTGCCCCTCGAAGCCAATCGCGAGATCTTCGCACAGGCCAGCCGCGGCGCGGACGTTGCCATCGTCGAAGGCATGATGGGACTCTTCGACGGCAAATCCGGCGAAGGCGAGCGAGGCAGCGCGGCGGAGATTGCGAAACTGCTCGATCTGCCGGTAGTGCTGGTGCTCGACGCGGCGAAGAGCGCGCGCAGCATCGCCGCCGTCGTCAAAGGCTTCGAGAGCTTCGACCCGGAACTGCGCTTCGCGGGCATCGTGCTCAATGGCGTTTCGAGCGACGGGCATTCCCGCATGCTCGAATCCGCCATCACGGCCGTCACCGCGATTCCGCTGCTCGGCCGCTTCCCTGCCAATCCTGCATTGACGATTCCCGAGCGGCACCTGGGCCTACGCACAGTAGAGGAGGAACACCCGAGCACAGATCGCAATGCGCGCTTCGCAGAGGCTGCGCGGCAATATCTCGACCTCGCCCCACTGCTCCAGCGATCGCATGGGTCGCCTACGCTCGCAGCAAGCACTCCTGTGGCGACCGAAGTGAAGGTGCGTATCGGCGTGGCGCGAGACAAGGCATTCTCCTTCTATTACGAGGACAACTTCGACTTGCTGCGTGCGTGCGGCGCGGAGATCGTGCCCTTCAGCCCGCTCTCCGACCATGCTCTGCCACGCGATCTCGACGCTCTTTATTTCGGCGGGGGATATCCCGAGCTGCATGCGGAGCAACTGGGCGCGAACCACGCGATGATCGCGGCCATTCGCAGCTTCGCCGAATCGGGCCGTGCGATCTACGCCGAATGCGGAGGCATGATCTACCTTGGGCAATCGATTACGACACTCGATAGCCAGGCGCTGCCGATGGCAGGCGTGCTGCCGCTCTCCTTTGAGATGACCCAGAGGCTGGTGCAGTTCGGCTATGTCGATATCGAGTTCACAGAGGATTGCCTGCTCGGGCCGCGCGGGCTGACCGTGCGCGGGCACAGTTTCCACTACTCGCGCCTGACGCAGAACGACGCCCTGCCCACGTCCTACCGCGTGCAATATTCGTTATCGGGAAAGACCGAGCCGGAAGGATTCCTCTACAAAAACGTGCTGGCCAGTTACATCCACCTGCATTTTCGCGGTAATGCTGTGCTGGCCCAATCGTTCGTGCGCTCTGTTGCGAATTTGTCGCCGCGAAATCGAGATGCAGAAGATCTGGCGTTATAAGATCGTGCCCTCCCACCCAAGCGAAGCTTGGATGGGGCCCCCTGATCCTCGCTTACAGAACAGCTCTGTCGTTCCTACTCCGCTCCCAGAGCGTAATAGCCTTTGCGCGCCTGCACCTTCAGCCCATCGCCTTTGCAGCTGATATCGAGCTTGCGATAGCTGCCGTCGAGCTTCAGATTTGTCGGCGTGTAGCTGAGCAGGTACTGTGTGCGCAGCTCCTCTTCGATCTGCGCGAAGGCGTCTTCGAGCTTCTTGCCGTTGTTGCCGACATTGATCACGCGGCCGCCTGTCTCCGAGGCGAGCTTCTGCATCTGCGAATCGCCGGTGTAGCCAAGGCCGAAGCCTCCGCCTGCGTAGAAGGGACGGTCGGCGATCATGATGACATAAATGATGGCGTTGGCCTTCTGCGCGGCTTCGACGGCCTCGTTGGGCTTGGTCACCGAGCCCTCGTCCTCGCCGTCCGTCAGCAGGATCAGCGCCTTGCGGCCCGTCTCCGAGCGGATCTTGTCATTCGAAACCTGCGCCACGGCGTCATAAAGAACGGTTCCCTTCGGCGCGCCATGCGTGGGGACCGGTCCCTGGCCGATGCCGGGCACGCCCATGGAACCGCCGCCGGCTGCGGTGTTGATCTCGGTGTGATCGATGGCCCGCTCCAGCTGGCTGGTGTTGCTGGTGAAATCCTGCTCGAGGTTCACCCCCACGTCGAAGCTGACGACGAAGGCTTCATCCTTCTTGCGGATGACATCCTTAATGAAGGAGTCGGCCGACTGCTGTTCGAGCGGCAGCACGCGCTGCTGGCTGCCGGAGGTGTCGATGAGCAGGCCCAGCGTGAGCGGCAGATCGGTTTCAGCAGCAAAGTTCTTGATGTTCTGCGGCTGCTTGTCCTCGAAGACCGTGCAATCGCTCTTGGCCAGCGTCGGGATGAGGCCGTTGTGCTTGTCGCGCACGGTGAAATAGAGGCTCACCAGGTTGACGTTGACCTTGAGCGTCGTCTCCGGCTTGTTCTCATCCGGCTGGTCGGGAAAATTGCTGTCCGCGGGGGGCGCATCTGCCGAGGGCGTCGTCTGGGCAAAGGCTGCGGAGGACGGCACGAGAACAAGACCGGCGGCAACACCGGGCAACAGGGCCAGCGCCAGCAGCAGGGAGCGTCGGGAATTCAGCATGGTTCTACCTTACGCGTCAGAAGTGGGAGCGGCATCCTCGCCCTGCTCTGGCGGCAGGGCGTCCGGGACAGGAATTACTCCTATAGACGCGTCTGCCGGGCGAAAGTTCTGGAATGGTCCGAAGCGCCGCCGGATGGGCTATGGGCAGCAAAGAATGGCCCTCCCGCATCTGGTAGTCTGAGGTTTAGACTTTTTCTGCGACGCTGGCGTGAGAACCGGCTCTGGCGCGTCTAAGTAGTTGCGTGGCTGGGAATTGTGTTTCGGAGATACGGAGCAGATCCCGCCCGGCCGCAGAATTACCCGTGACCCATACCAGATTATTGTCGGAACAAGTCACGGCAGGCAGTTGGAGGATTTCTGGTGACGCAAGGCGCCTTGGTAGTGGCATTGTCCCTTTTTATGATGGGGGCAGCACAGCAGCAGCAACAGCAGAGCATTCCGGACGCACCCGCGCCCGCTCCCTCGACCACTGGTCTTTCCGACCTGAAGGATCAGGTCACCCCCGGTTCCGGCACAAGCTCCAGCAGCCAGACCACCCAGCAGAGCGCGCCTGCAAGCCAGAGCCAGCAGCAAAGCCAGAGCCAGTCCAGTGCGCAGCAGGACAATACGCCCACCCAGCAGACGCCGCCGCAGACCTTCAATAACCAGCAGGACGCGCAGGCCTTCCTCATCCGCGTTCCGATTAACTACATCGAAGTTCCGGTCCGCGTGTGGGACAAGCATCATCAGCTCGTTGCCGGCCTGCAGCCGGAGCAGTTCCGCATCTTCGAAGATGGCGCGCCCCAGAATATCGCTACCTGGTCGGTCGACCCCGAACCCCTTTCGGTGGCCTTCGTCATCGATCAGACACTGCCTTCCGACGTGATGAAGAAGGTGAACGAGAGCCTGGCCGCGGTCACAGGCGCGTTCGCTCCCCAGGACTCGATGGCCATCGTGACCTATAACAACAGCCCCGAGCTGGTCACGACGTTCACCGGCGTACGCGGCGCCCGCCTGCCTGCGGCGCTCGAGTCGGCCAAGCGTCCGGGACGCGACATGGGCATGCCCACCGTGACCGGCCCGATGGCCTCCGGCATGTCGATCAACGGCAATTCGCCCGATCCGAATCTTGCCCCCCAGCGCGGCAACATGTCCGGCTTCCTGGTCGTCCCCAAGGATACGCATCCGCTCAACGATGCCATTCTCTTCGCCGCGCATGAGCTTTCGCGCCAGCCCAGGGGCCGCCGCCGCGTGATCTACGTCATCAGCGATGGCAAGGACCAGCGCAGCAAGGTCACCCAGAAGGACGTCCTCAAATTCCTGCTGACCAACAACATCTCGGTCTACGGCACGCTGGTCGGCGACTCGGCGACCTGGGGCATCGGCTACCTCGACAAGCTGCGCCTGCCGCTGCTGCCTGCGGATAACGTGCTGCCCAAGTACACCACCTTCACCGGCGGCTACCTCGAAACGCAGTTCTCCGAGAACGGCATCCAGAAGAGCTTCATGGATATCGCCACCTCGCTCCGCACCGAGTACACGCTCGGCTATTACAGCCACGCGCCGTCTCTGAGCGAGAAGCACCACACCATCGAAGTCAAGGTGAAGGTGCCGGACGTCGACATCTACGCCAAGGAAGGTTATTACCCCTCTCTGGCGAACGTCAGCCAGTAGTGGCTTCGCACCTCGGTGGAGGGCCCGTCATCCTCGGGCTCTCCACTTCCGCGCTCTGGGGCTCCTCTGACTTCACCGGAGGCTTCGCCGCCCGTCGCACCCCGCCCGCGCTCCTCGTCTCCTTCGCGCACGCACTCTCCCTGATCCTGCTGCTCGCAGCCTGTTTCCTGCACCATGAGGCGCTGGACGCGGCCTCCGTTCGTTTCGGACTGCTGAGCGGCGTGGCCGGTGGCATCGGCCTCATGGTGCTCTACCGCGCGCTGTCACTTGGGTCGATGGGGATCGTCGCCGCCATCTGCGGCGTCATCACCACGGTCATCCCGGTCATCGCCTCCTGGATTCTCGAAGGCCATGCCGCGCCGGGGAAGCTTGTGGGCTTTGCGCTGGCCGCGGTCTCCATCGCTCTTATCAGCCGTACCCCCTCCGAGCACGCAAACTCCCGCGCCGTCGGCCTCGCCATCCTTGCCGGTTTCTGTTTTGGAGGCATGCTCATCGCGATGCGCTTCGGGGCCGGACACTCCGTGCTCTGGACGATGGTCTGGACCCGTGCCGCCAGCACCACGATCGCGCTCGCCGCCACGGCATTGCTGCCCGCAGCGAGCCGCAGCCGGGCAGCTTTCGCCGCCGCGCTGTTGCCTGCCATCCTCGTCGGCACGCTCGACACCTCCGGCAACCTGCTCTACATGCTGGCCACCCTGGCCGGGCGTATGGATGTAGCCACCGTGCTCTCCGCGCTCTACCCCGGCACGACGATGCTACTGGCGATCTTCATCCTGCGCGAGAAGGCTACCCGCACACAGGCCGCCGGGATGGCGCTGGCGCTCGCCGCCGTAGCGCTGATCGCGCTGTAACTGCTGCGCGCAGGGCGATCCGCCTTTGGCCTCCGCTCCCGCTGGTCGCGTTCAAGACTCAAGTAAAAGTCAAAAAGTCTGTCATTCCGACCGAAGCGAAGCCCAAAGGGCGAGGCGTAGTGGAGGAACCTGCAGTTCTCCCTCAACAGGCGAGGATCCGAGTTCAACATGTCCCCCACTCAAGCAAAGCCTGGACGGAACACCCTCTTTGACACAATGCGAACGTCCCTGTCGCCTCTCAGAATCGAGAGATGCGGCACCCAAGGCTTGTCGCGACCAGCGGGAGCGAAGGCCGAAGGCGAATCGCCCTGCGCGTAGCAGTCCCGTGGGAAAATGGGGCCAGCATGCGCAAGATTCTTGCTCTCTTCCTTTGCCTTCTGCCCGCACTTGCCGTCCGCGCGGAGAAGCGCCTCGTCCTCATTGACCAGGACGGCTCCGGGCCGGGCGGCTCGAACCAGATGGCGATGATGGTCCTGCTGCAGTCGCCGGAGGTGGAGGTGCTCGGCATCACCATGGTCACCGGCAACGCCTGGCGCGACGAGGAGACAGCCCACACGCTCCGCATGCTCGAGCTGATCGGCCGGACCGACGTGCCGGTGGCGCAGGGCGCGGTCTTCCCGCTGGTGCGCACGCAGCAGGAGACCGAGCTCCAGTCCGCCCTGGTGGGCAAGGTGGCGTGGCTCGGAGCCTGGGGACAGGGCCCGAACACCCTCGTCCAGACCTCGGAGGGCCTCGCCGGGCAGGTGACTCACCCTGGCGACGCGCATGGCCCTTACTTCGTCCCGAAGCTGGCCGAGGGCGCGCCCCACACGAAGCCAATCGACGAGGACGCCGTGCATTTCCTCATCCGGCAGGTGCATGCGCATCCACACCAGGTCACGATCTATGCCGCCGGCCCGCTCACGAACATCGCGCTGGCCATCTCCATTGATCCGCAGTTCGCCGGGCTGACCCGGGGCATCGTCATCATGGGCGGCAGCCTCAATCCGCAGACGGCCGACCCGGAGTTTTCCGCCTCGCCGCGGCATGAGTTCAACTTCTGGTTCGATCCCGAGGCAGCGCACATCACGCTGCGCGCTCCCTTTCCCCGCATCGACCTGACAACCGTGGATGTGTCGATCAAGGCGCCCTTCACCGAGGCGATGCTCAAGGAGATCGCCCAATCGCCGAACCCCGCGGCACAGTACATCGCAAAGTATTCGGAAGACCGCTACTACCTCTGGGACGAGCTGGCCGCCTGCGCCCTGATCGATCCGACGCTGATTACGGGCGAAAAATCGGTCTACATGGACGTCGATCTGAGCCATGGCCCGTCCTACGGCGACACATTGACCTGGTTCCAGGCGAACAAGCCCCAGACCGAACTGCAGGTCGTCCACGCCCAGACCGACGTCGATCTTGAGCGATTTGACCGGATGTTCGTCCAGCTGATGAAGGCTCCAACGCCCCCTCACAACATAACGAGCCAACACTGATCGTTTTGATTCAACGACTTAGCAGAATCCCTAACAGGACTCAGCCCCAGATGACAACCAGGATTCCGCCCCGTCCAAACCTTTAGGACGCCGCA
Organism: Silvibacterium sp.; assembly: GCF_047605705.1. Classification (NCBI taxonomy): domain Bacteria; kingdom Pseudomonadati; phylum Acidobacteriota; class Terriglobia; order Terriglobales; family Acidobacteriaceae; genus Silvibacterium; species Silvibacterium sp. The sequence goes on from NZ_JASGFD010000025.1 coordinate 29,714, forward strand.
ACCTGGCCGGAACTGCCGGGTTGCTACCCAGAGGAGCGCGCCCAATCGCGTTTCCACGCCTTCCGGCTCCGGCCGGCCCGCATCCAATCCCACGAGGCCCAAGGCCTCCATCGCAGAGATCTGGAGTGACCAGAGACACGACCATGAGCCCACGATCCGTTCGATCAAGATCCGCTCGACTGCGCACTGCTGTCCTTTCCGTTGCTGTACTCGCGCTTTCCACGTTTTCCCTCCGCCTGATGGCGGACCCCGCGCCGTTCGACCTGCAGGGACCTACGCTCGAAATCAAGGTCACCCGCGGCGGCATGTCGTTGCCCATTACGCAGGTGCCGAACCTCTCCGTCGGCGACCGCATCTGGATTCACCCGGACTTTCCCGCCACGCAGGCCGCACATTACCTGCTGATCGGCGCTTTCCTGCGCGGCACGACGAATCCGCCGCCGGATAACTGGTTCTTCAAGGCCGAAACCTGGGACAAAAAGTTCACGGGACTGAACATCACCGTCCCTGAGGGCGCGCAGCAGGTCATCATCTTCCTCGCGCCGGAGACAGGCGGCGACTTCAAGACGCTGATCAACGCTGTCAAAGGACGTCCCGGCTCGTTCGTGCGCGCCTCGCAGGATCTGAACCAGGCGAGCCTCGACCGCACGCGCCTGGATACCTATCTCGCCGCCGTCCGGCAGATCAACAGCCAGGATCCGACCAAGCTCAAGGACGCGACGCCGCTGCTGGCCCGCAGTCTGAGCGTGCAGTTCGACGACAAGTGCCTACAGCAGCAGCCTGACCTGCAGGCTTCCTGCCTCACGGCCAAGCAGGACAGCCTCATTCTCGACGATGGGCACAGCCAGTCGATCGTCTCGGCGCTCACCAACGGCTCAGCCGGTGACCTTGCGCTCGAAGCCAGCTACACGGCGCAGGCGAACTACGGCTACTACAGCCCCTATATTTCGTCGGTGATGGACATCGCACGCATCCTCGACAGCTTCCACACCGCGCAGTACCAGTACATTCCCGGCCTCGCCTCGTTCCACAACGGCAACTACGAGCTGAAGCTGAACGCGCCGCCGTCGTTCCACAACCCCAAGTCGGTCATCGTCGTGGCACTGCCTCCGGTGGAAGGCTCGCAACCGCCGCCGCTGCACCCCATCGACGAGAAGCAGGCTTTCTGCGCCGAGAAGAAGGATCTGGTGCTGCCGGTGGATGGCGCGCCGCTGGTCTTCTCTACGCCCTATGCGCATAACCTCGCGCTGCACCTTACCAGCGACGGCAAGAGTTTTGATCTGCCGCTCACACCGGACGCCATCCACGGCGGCTTCCAGGTCGATACCAAGCCCCTCGGCGGCACCGTACCCGGCCCGAACACCGAAGCCTCGGTAAAGGGCGTCTGGGGCTTCTCGCCCTTCGATGGCCCGAAGTTCCATCTGCAGGGCGCACGAGAGCAGAAGTGGGAGCTGGCTTCCACCGACCAAAGCGCGCTGGTCGTCGGTCGCGATGACACCATCCACCTCGAAGCCGAGGACGCAAGCTGCGTCGACTCGGTCGAGTTCAAGGATGCGAGCGGCAAAGAGGCCAAGGCCGACTGGAAGCTCTCGAAGCCGAACCAGCTCGAAGTGAAGCTTGCTCTCAAGGACGCGAAGCCGGGCGAACTCACGCTCGTGGTGAAGCAGGCCGGCCTCGAAAAGCCTGAGCCGATTGCGATGAAGGCCTACGCCGAAGCCGGCCATCTCGAAAGCTTCACCATCCACGCCGGCGATCCGAATGGTCTACTCAAGGGCAGCCGTCTGGATGAAGTTGCGAGCCTGACGGTGAAGGGCGCGAAGTTCGAGCCCGGCAGCCTGTCCAGCTCCGAAGGCAGCGATGAGCTGCCCATGCTGACCAAGGACACGAAGGCCGCCGAAGGCTTTACCGCCGGGCAGTCGCTCGACGCCACGGCGACCCTGAAGGACGGCCGCACGCAGAGCGTCAGCGTCACGGTCGATGCCTCGCGTCCGCGCATTGCGCTCATCGGCAAGAACATCGAGGCCGACAACAGCGCGAACGACAACATCCAGCTGGCCAATCAGGACGAACTGCCGCAGAACAGCAAGCTCGTCTTCTCGATCAAGGCGCAGTCGCCGAACAGCTTCAAGCGTGAGGACAAGGTCGAGGTCGCGACCGAAGACAACTCCTACTCGACCGTGCTCTCGATGGGAGAAGGCACGCTGACGCTGCAGGACGCGAGCACCGCGCTGGCCACGCTCGACCCTGCAAAGGCCTTTGGCAGCTCGGCTTTCGGTCCGCTGCGCTTCCGCATCGTGGACGCAAGCGGCGACAAGGGCGACTGGCAGCCGCTGGCCACGCTGGTGCGCCTGCCGCAGTTCAAGACGCTGAACTGCCCCTACGACACCACGCAGCCCTGCAAGCTCACCGGCTCGAACCTCTTCCTCGTGGGCTCGGTTGCAGGCGATCAGCAGTTCAGCCATCCGGTGCAGGTTCCGGACGGCTTCCCCGGCGGCTCGCTGCCGGTGCCGCATCCTGCGGGCAGCCAGCTCTTCGTGAAGCTGCGCGACGATCCCTCGGTCGTCAACCAGGTCACGCTCACGGCGGTGGTGGCGCCCGCTCCCGCACCGGCAGCAGCGCCTGCTCAGCCTTCAGTCACGCCCGTCAACCCGTCGATCGCGCCGGACGGCAAGCCTCGCCCGGACTACACGCAGCCCTCGAACAACTCGAGCAGCAACTCCACATCCGGCAGCCCGACAAACAATGCGGCGAGCAATTCGACAAACAACGCGGCAACACCTTCCACGACGCAGCCGCAGTAGCACCTTCCCACAAAACGCGTCGCTCCCGAAAAGCGGGTGGAGTAATCTGAACTCCACCCGCTTTTCTTGTCTCGCATTCTGATTTCAGATGAGCTACCAACACACCATCCGCGGCGTCTCTTATACCTTCTCCGATCTGCGCGAGCTGCTGGCCAAGGCCACACCGGCACGCAGCGGCGATGAGCTTGCAGGCCTCGCCGCCAGCTCCGCTGCAGAGCGCGTAGCCGCGCAGATAACCCTCGCGGACCTTCCGCTGGCCGAGTTCCTCGCACATCCGCTCATCGAAGACGACGAAGTCACACGCCTGATTCACGCGCAGCATGACGCCGCGGCCTTTGCGCCGCTCGCAAGCTTCACCGTGGGCGAGCTGCGCGACTGGCTGCTGGGCGACGAAGCCACCGGCGAACGCCTCACCGCATTGCACTGGGCCTTCACGCCGGAGATGGCGGCGGCCGTCTCGAAGCTCATGCGCCTGCAGGATCTCGTCCTTGTCGCGCGCAAGATCCGCGTCGTCACGCGCTTCCGCACCACCATCGGCCTCGCCGGTACGCTCGCCTCACGACTGCAGCCAAATCATCCAACCGACGACGCAACCGGCATCGCAGCATCCATGCTCGACGGGCTCTTGTTGGGTGTGGGCGACGCGGTCATCGGCATCAATCCTGTCTCGGATAATGTTGCGACGACGACCACGCTGCTCACGCTGATCGACCGCGTACGCGAGCGCTATCGCATCCCGGTGCAAAGCTGCATACTCGCGCACATCACCACGCAGATGCAGGCGCTCGAGCGCGGCGCGCCCGTGGACCTGCTCTTTCAGTCGATTGCCGGAACCGGGAAGGCGAATACCTCCTTCGGCGTCTCGCTCTCGCTGCTCGATGAAGCCTATGACGCGGGCCTTTCGCTCAAGCGCGGCACACTCGGCGAGAACCTGATGTACTTCGAGACTGGCCAGGGCAGCGCGCTTTCTGCGAACGCGCACTACGGCATCGATCAGCAGACATGTGAGGCGCGCGCGTATGCCGTTGCGCGACAGTACAAGCCGCTGCTGGTGAATACCGTCGTCGGCTTCATCGGGCCAGAGTATCTATACGACGGCAAGCAGATTCTGCGCGCCGCGCTCGAAGATCACTTCTGCGGCAAGCTGCTCGGTCTGCCGATGGGCTGCGACGTCTGCTACACCACGCACGCCGAGGCCAACGACGACGACACCGACACCATCATGACCATGCTCGGCGCAGCCGGCGTGAACTACATCATGGGCGTGCCCGGCGCGGACGACGTGATGCTCAACTATCAGAGCACCTCCTTCCACGACATCGCCTACCTGCGCACCGCGCTCGGCCTCAGACCCGCGCCGGAATTCGAAGCGTGGCTCGATGCGGGGCTGCGTGAAGAGCTTTCCCTCGCAGGGCTGCTCACCGCATGAGTGACAAACTCGCGCACCATGATCCGGCAGCATTGCGCGATGCGCTTCGCGCGCATACACCGGCGCGCGTGGGCCTGCGCAGTGCCGGGCGATCGCTGGCGACGAGTGAAATCCTCGACCTCAACTGGTCCCTGGCGCAGGCGCGCGATGCGCTGCACACGCCACTGAGCGTGGTCACGCTGGTGCCCGCATGCGCCGCCGAAGGCTGGATGCCTCTGCGCGCACACAGCGCCGCGCAGGACCGCAGCGAATATCTGCGGAGACCCGACCTCGGACGCCAGCTTAGCGAAGCTTCGCGCGAAACCCTGACCACGCAGCACACACAACCACGGCCCCTCGCCATCGTCCTCGCCGATGGTCTATCGTCGCTTGCCGTCGAGCGGCATGCCCTGCCGCTGCTTGTCGCGCTACGGAATCTGTCGCCGGAGGTGGTCACTGCTCCGCTGGTGATTGCCGAGCAGGCGCGCGTCGCCCTGGGGGATGAGATCGGCGAACTGCTGGACGCAGAACTTATCCTGTTCATGATCGGCGAACGCCCCGGGCTCAGTTCACCCGACTCGCTCGGCGTGTATCTTACCTGGTCACCAAAAAGAGGAAGGACGGATGCCGAGCGCAATTGCATCTCGAACATCCGTCCTGAAGGCCTGCGTTATGCCGAAGCCGCGGAGAAGATCGCCTTCTATCTCCGCGCGGCGCGCCAACTGGGGCGCACCGGCGTCGATCTCAAAGAAGATTCCCTGTTACCTCACCAGACATAGGTCGCAACCGCACCGGCCGGCAGCGAAGTCGTAATCGCCTTGCCGTGATCGCGGATCGCGAATTTCTGCTCGTCCTTCGAGGTGTTCGCCACGATGACGACTTCCCTGCCGCCTTCTACCTTGAAAGCCACATTCGGCAGGCTGTCCGGCTCATTCGAACCGATGCGCACCGAGCCCGTCGGAACGAACTTCGAAGCCTGTGCGACCGTGTAGTACGCGATGTTCCGTGTGATTGCGTCGCCGTCGATGGTGATTGCGCCCTCGCAGATCGGGCAGCCGCCGTCGTTCGTGTGCGGGCCAAGCTCAGGATCGGCAGCGAGGTTCCACAGCAACACGTTGCGAGCCCAGTTGCGCGGCGCGCCGACGATGAGCCGCGACACCGAACGCGCAATGGCAAGCTGCGACTCCCCCTTCTCATCGATGGTCATCTGCTCGGTGAAGTAGAGATTCTTCTTCGGATAAGCATCGTGCACCTTGGTCATCGCGCTGATATCGCCCTCATAAAGGTGGAAGGCCGAGCCGTCGACATACTTCGCAGCTGCGGGATCCTTGAGGATCGTCATCGGATACTCGGGCTTGTCGCAGTTGTGGTCATAGACGATGATCTTTGTCTTCAGCTTTGCCTTTTCGAAGGCCGGACCGAGCGCGGTCGCGATGAACTTCGCCTGATCTTCGGCCTGCATCACCATGCTCGGTGTGTTGTGCGGATTCAGCGGCTCGTTCTGCACCGTGATGGCATCGATGCGGATGCCCTGCGCCCGCATCGCATCGATGTACTTCACAAAGTAGGCCGCATATGCGCCGTAATATTCCGGCTTGAGGCTGCCGTCCTTGAGCTTGCCGTTCGTCTTCATCCACGCAGGCGCCGACCACGGCGAACCAAGAATCTTGAGCTCCGGATTGATGGCGAGAATTTCCTTGAGCACCGGCACCACCGTATCCGCATCGGGGCCAAGATTAAACTTCTCGAGCTTCGGGTCCGTGTCGCCGTCCTTGAGGTCGTCATAGGTGAAGGCGTGGTCATTCATGTCCGACGATCCGATGCTCACGCGGATGTAATTCACGCCAACTTCGTTATCGCCTCGCCCAAAGAGCTCGCGCAGTAGCTCGCCGCGCTGCGGCGCGCTCATCTTCATCAGCAGCTGGGCGCTACCGCCGGTGAGTGCGAAGCCAAAACCATCCATGGACTGGAACTTCTTGCTGTCGTCGACATCGATCACCGGAAGCTTGCTGTCCTTTTCCTTATGAAATTCGAGCAGGCCCGGCTGCTTCGCCAGCAGCGAGCTGCGATCGGCGGTCGTCAGCCACTCGGTGGCGTCACTCGAGCCGGCAAAGGAAAACGAGGGCAGGGCAAGCAAAAGCAACGCGGGCAGGATGGCAGGACGGAAGCGCACAGGAGTTCCTCTCGTGAGTCGATCGATCTTCGGGCGTCGCAGGCGCGGACAGCCCGCAATCATTAGGCATTTGAGCGAAGCAGGCTGTCAAGCCAATGCGCACCCTGCACGCAGAAAACAAACGTTTGTCTCTACGGGACGATCAATTTATCCGGCGATGACGAGGCAGCCTTCTTCGAAACCACTCCCGCGCCCTCGCGAACCGTATAAAAATGCTCGCCGTCTAGGTTCGTGAGCGTGTCCTTGGCGCCATCCGGCCATCGGACTTCGACCTTCTCTGCGCGCGCATGTGCTCCGAGGCCGAAGTGCAGACGCAGGTCGCTCTGCGAGAGATAACTGCCGCCGCTCAGCACCTCACCGTTCTGCGTGAGGTCGCCACTCGTCACGCGCACGCGCGTGTTCAGCGCGAGGCGGTTGCTCTTCGTTCCTTCGAGCGTAAAGCTGATCCAGTGATTCTCCTCGCCGCCCTTCGGCCTCAGGATCATCGGAGGTCCGGTGAGGTTTTCAACGATCAGCTCCTGCTTGCCATCATTGAAGAGATCGGCCACAGCAAGCCCGCGGCTCACCTGCGGCGTTTCGATCGCCGGCCCTGCGTCCTGGCTCACATTGCGAAACGTCCCGTCGCGCTGGTTGCGCAGCAGCAGCTTCGGCTCGCGATAACGCGCCGCCGTATGCGCGTCATCCACCTGTGGGTACACGTGCCCATTCACCAGGAAAAAGTCGAGCCATCCGCTATTGTCGAGGTCGACGAGCGCATCGCCCCAGCCGACATAACCTTTACTCGCGAGCTCGATGCCACTCGCAGCCGAGATATCGCTGAAACTCATATTTCCATCATTGCGATATGCAGCCGCGTATTCATTGTCGAAGTGAGAGAGGATGATTACGGAGCGCCCCGAGTGCAGAGCATCGCCATACGCGACGCCCATGTTGGCCTGCTCCACACCATCTTCGCTCGCCGCTACGCCTGCGGTGTAAGCCACGTCAGAGAAGGTGCCGTCGCCGTGGTTGCGATAGAGGTAGTTTTGCTCGCCATCGTTGGTCACAAATAAATCGAGATGCCCGTCATCGTCGAAGTCGGACCAGATCGCGGTGAGACCGAAGAGCTTCTGCTCATCCGCAACACCTGCCTTCACCGAAACATCGGTGAAGGTGCCGTCATGATTGTTGTGATAAAGATTATCCGGCGATCCCTTCAGTCCGCGCGGACCGCACTGCACCTCGACACCGAGATACCGGCACGTCTTGCTTGAGCCGAAGACCGGGAGCGCCTTCAGATCCAGATCGACATAATGCGAGACGAAGAGATCGGCATAGCCATCCTTGTCGTAATCGCCAAAAGCCGCACCCGTGGCCCAGAGCTTGTCGTCTGCGAGTCCAGCAGCCTTCGTCACATCGGTGAATGTGCCATCGCCGTTGTTACGATAGAGCACCACACCGCCGAAGCATGTCACCAGCAGGTCGGGCAAACCGTCGTTGTTGTAGTCACCCACCGCCGCGCCCATCGCCCAGCATGGTGTCGCAACCCCGGCCTTCTCGGAGACATCAGTAAATGTGCCATCGTGATTGTTACGATAGAGCGCACTGCGCGCCGGCTTGCCTGCCAGCGCCATCTCCACGCTTTGTGCGCCGGTAAAGTAGAGGTCAGGCCAGCCATCGTGATCGTAGTCGATCACCGCAACACCGCCGCTCATCGACTCCACAATATAGCGCTGCGCGGGGCTGGAAAGATGCTCCCAGTGGATGCCGGTCGACGCGGTGATGTCGATCAGCTGCACAGAAGAAGTCTTTTCGCGGCGCGCGGACTCCTGCGCAGGCTCCTGCGCTCGCGCACGTGAAGGGCCGCAACATGCGGCCATCAGCGCGAAGATGACAATCCGCAGCGCAAGCCGAATTCCGTGCAGAGCGTTAGTTCTTCGGGAGTGACGCGTCGTCTTTCGGGTCATCGCGGATCTGGTCCGGCTGAATCTGGAGCTCTTTATACATCGCGCGGAGCTTGTCTTTCATCTGCCGGTATTTTTGAAACTGCTCGAGCTCGGCCTTTGCCTGTTCTGCGTTGCCTTGTTCGCGAAAGAGCGTACTCAGGCGATAGTGCGCGGTCGCGTTCGTCGGATCGACCTGCACCACGTGCTCAAGCAGCGGTAGAGCCTTATCCTTCTGGTCGAGCGCAATGTACGTCTTCGCGAGTCCGAAGTTTGCCTCGGCATCGTCGGGACGAAGCGCGACGGCCTTTTCATACGCCGGCTTCGCCTGCGTCCAGTCATTCTTCGCGGCCGCCGCATCCCCGATGCGCTCAAGCGACTTCTCATCGCCGGGGTTCTGCTTCAAAGCTTCTTCGTACTCGGCAATCGCCTCCTGCTTCAACTTCGGATCGGACGAGGTGTTCAGCAGTTCGGCCAGCTCGAAGTGCACACCGGGCAGTTTCGGATCGAGCGCGATGGCCTTGCGGTATTCGGCGATGGCTTCGTTCGTCTTGCCTTCGCGCGTCTCCTCGTGCGCCATCACCTGGTGCATCTGCGGCGAGTCGGGATCGACCAGCGAGAGGCTCACGATAGACTCCGCCGCAAGATCGGAGTGAATACGATAGGCCGCGTAGAGAACCTCTACGTTCTCAGGATCGTTTCTGCGCAACTCGGCAACCGTCGCGGCTGCCTTATCCAGCTCGCCTGTTGCGGAATACAGCTCGATCAATGACAGCCCGAGTTGCGTTTTGAATTTCGTCTCGGTAATCAGCGGAAATGCGGCTTCCATGTCGATACGTGCTGCGGCCAGGTCGCCGGTGTTGCGCTCCGTGATGCCCAGCAATCCCTGGATCTTCGCCAGCCCCGGCTGCAGCGCAACAGCCTGCCTCAGATGCGGCAGCGCGCCGGCGTAATTGCCGCGGAAGAAGAGCAGCACGCCCAGATTCGCCTGCACATCGACGTTCTGGGGATCGAGCTTTACCCACGCTTCGAGTTCAGGAATAGCCAGCTCAGGCTTCTTCTCACGCAGATACTCCTGCGCTTTGCGGGCATGCGCGGCGATCTCGGCCTGCGTGCCAGTAGCCGGCGTGGTTGCGGTCTGCGCGAAGAGCGGAGCGGCGAGGAGGAGGGCGCCGGCAAAAAAGAGGCAGGGGCGCGATAGGAATTTCATGACAGACGATGATAGCCGGTGAAGACGTGAGCACGCAGCGCATAAAAGAAGGGAGACGGCGAACCGTCTCCCCGGTTTTCATGTGATGCAGTGGAAGGTTAGAAGTTGATGTGAGCCGCCAGCTGCACGGTACGGCCACCGACCGTCGTACCCGTGATCTGCTGCTGACCGGTCCAGGTGTAGGGCTGCCCCGCCTCCTGACCGGAGGGTCCGGTCAGCTGCTGCGTGGGCATGCCGAAGCTGGCATGGTTGAAGGCGTTCGACGCATCGGCGCGGATGTTCAGCTTGACGTTCTCGTAGATCGAGAAGGTCTTGCCGGCCGAGAGGTTGACCTGGTCGATGCCGGGGCCATAGAGGGAGTTGCGGCGAACATTGCCGAAGGCACCATCCGCCGGCTTGATGAAGGCTTCCGGGTTATACCACTCGTTCGCGCAACCCGGATAGCCAGGTTCGCAGCGAGCCGAACGATGAGCCGGCTTGACGTCCTTCACAGCCGGGTTCCAGTCGGGGAACACCGAACCGGCCTGCTGGTAGTTGGCCTGTGTGCCGTACACGGTGAACGGATTGCCCGAGGAGAGCACAATGGTGCCGGAAAGCTGCCATCCACCGATGACCTCATCCAGCAGCGCATTGTGGTTCAGGAATAAGCGTCCCTTGCCGAAGGGCAGTTCGTACAGCGCATAGCCCTTGAAGGCGTTGCGGATGTCGAAGTTCGAGTTGCTGTAATTGCCACTCGGGTTGTTGGCCTGCTGGTAGTTCTGCTGGCCGGAACGGCTGCCCCAGGCAGACGAGTCCTGGTCGTCGAGGAAGTGCGACCAGACGTAGTTGAAGCTGTAGCTGAATCCCTGTGCCAGACGGCGGGAGATCGTAGCCTGCAGCGAGTTGTAGTTGGAGATACCGTTGTTCGAGCTGCCAGTGATGCCCTGGTAGGCCGAGTACGGACGATACGCGGTGTCATTCGTCGAGAAGTACTGCTCCGGCACCGCATTCAGATCGGTCGGATAGTTCAGATTGAAGCCGTGGCTGCCTACATAGGAGAGCTCGGTCATCATGTTCGAGCCGATCATTTTCTGCAGAGCGACGTTGTACTGGTAGATCTTGGGAACAGGGGTGTGGAACTCGTTGTACGTCACGGCCTGGCCGTTGAAGCGTGTGGGAGAAGTGCTGGCCGCGGAATACGGCAACGGGGTGCTGGTGCCGTAGATGGTGCCAGGGCCGTCCAGCTTGGTGATCGGCGTGATGCCGTTGGTCTGATCGGAGTCGTTACCGCTCGAAAGCACAGCTCCGCCCATACCGCCGCCGTAAGTATCCAGGCTCCAGTTATAGGAGTAGACACCAAAGCCACCGTTCAGCGTGGTGTCCTGCTTCGGCTGCCAGGAGAAGCCCACACGAGGCAGGATGGTGTTGTAGACATCGGCCTGCAGTGCGCCGCGGCCATGGGCCTTGGTGCTGCCATACCAGTACGCGCCGTCCTGATTGGTTGCCGTGTTCAGCACTTCCGGATCCCACACGGCTTCGTTGCCGGTAATTTCATTCCAGCCGTGGTTGATCTGGTAGCGGAGGCCGAGGTTGATGGTCAGGTTCGGACGCAGCTTCCAGTCATCCTGGATAAAGACCTGCGGGCTCTTGAGGCGTGCGCCATATTCCGGCGATACGCTCGCGTTCCAGCTGTTCGGGAGACCGAGCAGGAAGTCGGCGTATTCCAGACCGGTGGAGGTGTCGGGCGAGGCGACGCCATTCGCGTCCAGCGTCCACTGTTCGGTGTACTGGCCGGCGAAGGTCATGGTGCCTGCGTTGGTGTTGCCCCAGGCCGTCGAGTCATCGCGATAGATAAGGAACTCGCCGCCGAAGTGGAGGATGTGACGGCCGCGGATCATCGTGACGACATCCGACGGATCGAAGACATGCTCCTTATAGACGGCATTCGCGCTGGGCTCAATCCAGGCATAAGGATAGTTGCGGTCGTACTGGATGTTCGGGATGCTGTCCGCCTTGGCGAACTGCCAGCCGAGTGCCGAAGGATATCCCTGTCCGAGAGTCAGGTCCTGATAGAAGTTGCCCTGCCAGGTGTAGCCGAGGCGCGCTTCGTTGATGGTGGTCGGGCTGATGTTCCAGACGTCGGTCACCTGCGCGTTGTTGTTGTCCACATCGCCCGACTGGCAGCCGATCGGGCAGGCGGTCACACCGTTCGGATACACCACCGGCGTATCGCTCTGCGTGTCGGACAGCGTGAGGCGGTTGGTCTTGGTGATGTCAAAATCCAGGCGGCCGAAATACTTCCGGTAAGGCGTCGACTGCGGAACGCTGGAGTAGAAGTTATTCTGCAGTTCGCCATCGGAGCCGATGCTGCCGGGAATGAACTTGCCACCCGCGATGTGATTGGAAGCGGTCGGGTAGAACTGCTGGAACTTGTTCGCCACCGAATCAATCATTGCCGCCGGAATGGCGTTCGATCCGTATTCCTCCTGGAAGGACTTACGAACCGGGTAAGGATTGCCCTTCGAGTCATAGGCAATGGTCTGCGTCGTGGGATCGTAGATGGTGTACTGGCCGGTGAAATCGCCGCCCATGACCGCCGCGGTCGGAATCGAATTGGTGGCGTTGCTGGCCGCACCGTGATTCACGATCTGGTCATAGTTGAAGTAAAAGAACATCCGCTTCTTGAGGATCGGACCACCGATCGATCCACCGAAGTCGTTGTAACGCGAGAAGGGCACGGTCGGCTGGCTGGCAAAGCCGAAATTGTTCGCATTCAGCTTGTCGTTCTGCCAGTAGTCGTAGGCTGTGCCGTGGAACTGGCTGGTGCCGCCCTTGGAAATCTGGTTGAAGACCGCGCCGCCGATGCCGTACTGCGCCGAGAAGGTCGAGGTGTTCACCTGCAGCTCGGCCACATTCTCAAAGACTTCAGGATTGGCGTTCGAGCTGTGCGAGAGCGTCGTCGAAGCACCGTCTGCTAGCACGTTGCTGTAAGGCAGGTTGCCGTTGATGGCCACTTCCTGGCCGGGGTTGTTGGCGCCTGCACTCGAAGCCGGAGTACCGGTTGCGCCCGGCAGCAGGATCATGAAGTTTTCCCAGTCCTGCGTGGTCTGGGGCAGCTGCGCCATCGACTTCGCATCGAGGGTCGTCTTCTGCTCACCCGATTCGGTCTGCAGCAGCGGAATGTCGGTGTTGACCACAACCTTCTGGCTGACAGCGCCCACTTTGAGGTTGCCGTTGACCGTGCTGTAGCCCACCTGGAGGGTGATGGGGCCGCGGACGAGCTGCTCAAAGCCGTCCTTAGTGAAGGTCACCGTGTAGTTGCCGGTCACGATCGAGCCGGTGTCAAAAACACCCGCGTCATCCGAAGTGAAAGATTTCGATACGCCGGTATCGACATTCAGAACCGTAATCGTCGTACCGGGGATAACCGCTCCGGTTGCGTCCGTAATGGTTCCGCGGATGTCGCCCGCGTTCATGCTCTGCGCCCATACAGGTGCGCTGCCCGCACCCATGGCCACGGCGAGTATCGCCGCTCCAAGGCGTCCCAAATTCTTCATACTGCCTCCCGAAAAGATCTTGCCCTTCCGTCTCTTCTGTAAAACTCATGAGGTTCTGCCCGTTACTATCCGGCAACTCCGGTGGGGAGAAACTGGCAGCCCCTGGCGTCCTTCCCATAGACAATCGCTTGTCTTAACACTGGACAGGAATGCGTTGCAGATTACAGCGCCTTCGAACAACGATTGTCAAGCGGGGCCCGAAATGATTTTTCAGACTAGACAAACGTTTTCCTCCGGAAGGCGGGAAAAAGCCCGGTCCTCTGATCTGGCCGGCGGCACGATTCTCCGCAATCGTTTGCCTGAATTTTGCGCGAGGACGCTGCAAAATCCCATCGGGCACCCAATTATTTGCTACACTCCACAGGACATCAGGCGCTTAGGCAGCAGGTTCACAGGCAGGTTCAGAGGTAGATGGCAGCAAAATCCGAGAGTGGAAAAAAGGGCAGGCAGCCGCTTCGCGATAAGCCGGTTCGCCTGAAGGAGCTGGCCGAGTACCTGGGCCTGAACCCGTCCACCATCTCCGTCGTGCTCAATGACACCCCGGGACGCTCGATCCCGGAAGCGACCCGCCAGCGCATCAAGGAAGCCGCGCAGAAGCTCAACTACCAGCCGAACCTGGTGGCGCGCTCCTTCCGCAACCGCCGCACCCTCACCATCGGCATCATGGTGCCGGTGCTCAGCGACGGCTATCACACCGAGATCATGACCGGCGCCGGCGATTGCCTGGTCAACGCCGGCTACTTCTACTTCACGGCACACCACCGCCATCGCCCGGCACTGGTCGACCAATACAGCCGCCAGCTGGTGGCCAAGGGAGCCGAGGGGCTGATCTGCATCGATACTGCGATCGAGCACCCGATGTCCGTGCCGGTGGTCGCCGTCGCCGGTCATCGGCACGTCCGCAACGTCACGAACGTCGTGCTCGATCATCGACGGGCAGCGGAGTTGGCCATCCAGCACCTGTATTCTCTGGGCCACCGGCGCATTGCTTTCATGCACGGCCAGCCCTTCAGCTCGGACTCGAACGACCGCTGGCAGAGCATGGTCGATGTCTGCAGGGAACTTGGCCTGCCCATGCATCCCGAGCTCATCATGCAGCTGGATCGCGACATCAGCACGCCGGAACTCGGCTATCCGGTGGTCGAGCAGCTGGTGAAGGCTCGCCGCAAATTCACCGCGCTGGTCTGCTTCAACGACATTGCCGCCATCGGCGCCATCCGCGGCCTGCGCGATCTCGGACTGCGCGTGCCTGAGGATGTCTCGGTCATCGGCTTCGACGACATCAAGGCTGCCGCCTTCCTGACACCGGGCCTCACCACCATCCGCCAGCCGCTGGCCGAGATGGGTCGCTTCGCCGCGCAGTACATGGTCAACCGGCTGAACCAGACGGAAGAATTCCGCGAGCAGGTTGCCTTCGAGCCCGAGTTGATCGTTCGCGAGTCGACCGCGCCACCGCACCGCAGCTGACTTTCCTATCCCAAAAGAAAAGGCCCGGGATCGATCCCGGGCTCAAAGCCGTTCAGTTCTGCCTGTGCGGTCACTCCCATAGGACCGCGCTTACGGTTTCTTCGTTACCTCGGAAACCGTTGGCAGCTTGGAGGTGTCCCAGCCTCCGCCGAGTGCTGCGATCAGCTCGACGGCGGACACCATCTGGTTCATCTGGAGAGTCGTCAGCGACTCACGATCCGTCAGCAGCGTATTCTGCGCGGTCAGCACATTCAGGTACGTATCGACGCCCGACTTGTAGCGCGTCGTCGCGATGTCCTGATAGCGCTGCGCGGCATCGACCGCGAGCTGCTGCTTCTGGATTTGCTCGGAGAGCAGCCGGCAGGAGACGAGATAGTCTTCCACCTCCTTGAACGCCGTCAGCACCGTCTCACGATAGCTCGCCACATCCGCGTTGTACTGCGCCTCGTAGTTCTGCACATTGGCCTTGCGCGAGCCCCAGTCAAGCAGCGTCTCCGAGGCTGATGCCCCGATAGACCAGAAGCGCGCAGGCCAGCCCAGCAGCTGCGTAATGTCCGAGCTCTGCGTACCGCCGGAGCCAGTGAGCGAAATCGTCGGATAATACGCCGCCTTCTGTACTCCGATGTACGCATTCGCCTCAGCCATGGTGCGCTCGGCCGCGGCGATATCCGGACGCCGCTCCAGCAGCTGCGAAGGCAGCCCTGTGGGGATCTGCGGCAGCTTCGCCGAGAGTGGCTTCACCGCAAGAGAGAAGCTGCTCGCCGGTTTGCCCAACAGCAGCGCGATGGCGTGCTCGTACTGCGCGCGCGTGATGCCGACCGCGACAGCGTTTGCCTCAGCGCCGCGCAGATTCGTTTCGGCCTCGGCAACATCCTCATCGGTGTCGACGCCCGACTTGAAGAGTGTCTTCGTCAGCTCGAGGTATTGCTTGTAGCTTTCGACCGTATTGTCGTAGACCTGCTGCAGCGCGTCTTCCCCGCGCAGCTCGAAGTAGTACTGCGCCAGGCTCGACTGCTCGCTTAATGTCTCATTCGCGAGATTCGCCGCGCTCACCTGCGCCGCATTCTGGTCGGCGCGCAGCGTGTTGCGCACGCTACCCCAGAGGTCCGGCTCCCATGAGACATCGCCTACCAGTTCGGTGCTGGTCGAGCTGCTGCTCGACTCCAGCTTGGCCGTGCTGGCGCTGCCCGTGCCCTGCCGAGAGTACGAAGGCGCAGCGGTGACCGAGGGAAACAGCGAAGCATGTTCCGAACGCACAACGGCGCGCGCCGCCATGTAGTTCTGGAAATACTCCTTGAGGTTCTGGTCGTTGATCAACAGAGACTCCTCAAGCTGATTCAGCTCGGGATCGCCGAAGATCTCCCACCACTTGCCGCGCAGCATGGCATCCTGCGGATCGGCCTGCTTCCAGCCGCCGGCCTGCGCATCGGACGAGCCCGGCTGGCTTTCCTTGTAAGCCGGAGGCGCGGGTACGCTGGCGCGTTGATATTTGGGTCCGACGTTGCAGCCGGCCACGAAGACAAGCAGAGCCGCGCACGCAGATTTCATCAGCAGACTTTGTGCAGGGGTTCGGGCGTTCATAGAGCCTCCTGAGGCCGTGCCATGGGAGCAACGGTGCGATGGCCCTTGAGGCGCATCCGCAACCGGTCCAGCACGAGATAAACCACCGGCGTGGTGTAGAGCGTGAGCACCTGGCTCACCACCAGACCGCCGAGAATCGTGTACCCGAGCGGCTGACGCAGCTCGTGTCCAAGCCCCGTACCGAAGGCCAGCGGCACCGCGCCGAAGAAGGCGGCGGCCGTGGTCATCAGAATGGGGCGGAAGCGCAGCAGGCATGCGTGGAAGATCGCATCTTCGGTCTTCAAGCCCTGCTCGCGCTCCAGTTGCAGCGCGAAGTCGATCATCATGATCGCGTTCTTCTTCACAATGCCGATCAGCAGGATGATGCCGATGATCGAGATCACATCCAGCTCGGAGTTGAAGAGGATGAGCGTGATCACCGCGCCCAGGGAAGCCGAGGGCAGCGTGGTCAGAATCGTAATGGGGTGAATGAAGCTTTCATAGAGAATGCCCAGCACGATGTAGACCGCGCCGATGGCGGCGGCAATCAGGATCGGCTCATTGCTGAGCGAACTTTGGAAAGCCTGCGCCGTGCCGGTGAAGCTGCCATGCACGCTCTTCGGAATATGCAACCTGTCTTCGATCGCTTCCACCTGCTGCGTCGCCTGTTCCAGCGAGACACCGGGCGCGAGATTGAAGGAGATCGTCGACGAGGGATAGAGCCCGGTGTGGTTCACCTGCAGCGGCCCGGTACGCGCCTGGTAGCTGCTGATCGTGCTGATAGGCACCGCGCCCTCGGAGCTGGTGACATAGGTATTGCGCAGCGCATCCGGACCGGTGCTGAAGTGTGGATCGGCCTCGAGCACGACGTGATATTGATTCAGCGGCTTGTAGATCGTCGAAGGCTCGGCCTGCGAATAAGAATAGTTCAGCACGTTATCGATATCGTTCGGCGTGAGCCCGAGCCGAGCCGCCGTGAGTCGATCGTAGGTCAGGTACGACTCAAGACCGCCCGCGAGCAGATCCGACTCCACATCCGTCACCGAGGACAGCTTCTTCATCTCGCGCGTCAGCATCGGTGCGTACTTCTTCAGCTCGTCCTCCGAGTCAGCCTGCATCGTGTACTGATACTGCGCGTTCGACTGCCGACCACCGATATGCAGATCCTGCGCGGCCATGAGGAAGGTCTGCGCCTCCTTGATCTGCATCAGCTGCGGACGCAGGCGGTTCACAATGTCCGTCGCACTCACCTTGCGCTCTTCGAGCGGCTTGAGCGCGATGAACATAAAGCCGCTGTTCGAGGAGCCCATGCCGCCACCGGTAAAGGCGACAACATTCTTTACACCGGGGTCCGAACGCACGATGTTCACAGCACGGGTCACGGCGGCATGCATCTTGTCGTAGGAAGCATCCTGCGAACCCTGCAAACCGCCCATCAGGACACCGGTATCTTCCTGCGGAAAGAATCCTTTTTGTACCCGTGCGAGATACAAAACATTCAGAGCGATGGTGCAGAGAAAGAGCAGCAGCACAAGGCCCGCATGATCGCGGATGACCCAGCGCAGGCTGCGCTCATAGCCACGCACCAGCGCGTTGAACATGCGCTCGCTCGCGTAATAGAGGCGCCCATGCTCTTCCTTCTTCTCTGTCTTCAGCAGTACCGAGCAGAGCATCGGCGTCGTCGTCAGCGAGAGAACCATCGAGATCAGGATGGCAATCGCCAGCGTCACCGAGAATTCATGAAAGAGACGGCCCACGATGCCGCCCATCATCAGGATGGGAATGAAGACCGCGATGAGCGAGATGGTGATCGAAAGGACCGTAAAGCCGATCTCCTTCGAGCCGCGCAAGGCTGCTGCCACCGGCGACATCCCCTCCTCGAGATAGCGCGCGATGTTCTCCATCACCACGATGGCGTCGTCGATCACAAAACCGGTCGAGATGGTGAGCGCCATCAATGAGAGATTGTCGAGCGAGTAGCCGAGGAAATACATCGCAGCGAACGTGCCGATCAGCGAGACCGGAACAGCGATGCCTGGAATCAGCGTCGCCCGCCAGTTCCTCAGGAAGACGAAGACCACCACGACAACCAGGCAGATGGAGATGATAAGCGTCCGCTCGACATCGTGCAGAGAGGCTCGGATGGTCGTTGTCTGGTCGAGCGTGAGCGTCAGCTTCTGGTTCTGCGGGATCGCGGCCTGCAGCGCCTTGAATTCACTCTTGATCTGGTCGACCGTATCGATGACATTGGCGCCCGGCTGCTTGAAGATAATCAGATCGACCGTCTGCTGGCCGTTCATCATGCCGCCGGAACGAATGTTCTCAGTCGAGTCGACCACATCGGCGACATCTTCAAGGCGCACAACGGTACCGTTGTGCTGTGCGATCACCAGCTCTTTGTAGTCGTTGGCCTTCGAGAGTTGATCGTTCGTGCGAATGTAGCTGACCGTCTGCCCGTTCTTGAAGGACCCGGTAGGCGTGTGCGCATTCTGGTTCTGCAGGAACGTAGCCACCGTCGCCAGGCTGATGCCGTAGTGCTGCAACTGGAGCGGATTGATTTCGACGCGCACCGCGGGCAGCGCACCGCCGCCGATTTCTACCTGCCCCACTCCCTGGATCTGTAACAGCTTCTGTTCCAGAATCGTCGATGCCGAATCGTACCGGTCTCCTACGCCCGCTGAATCCGACGTGATGCTGATGATCGCGATCGGAGAATCCGACGAATTCATCTTGCGATAGGTTGGATTCGATGGCAGATCCGAGGGCAGATAGGTACGCGCCGCTGCAATCGCCGCTTCCACATCGCGCGCCGCGCCGTTGATGTCGCGGTTGAGCTCGAACTGCAGCGAGATCGACGCAGAGCCGGTCGAGCTCTGCGAAAGCATCTCCGTCACGCCGGCGATGTGCCCCAGCTGGCGCTCGAGCGGAGTCGCCACCGAAGAGGCCATCACATCCGGGCTCGCGCCCGGCAGTGACGCCTGGATGACGATCGTCGGCGAGTCGACCTGCGGCAGCGGAGCCACTGGCAGCACGGCAAAGGCGATGATGCCGGCGATCGCCACCGCCGCAGTCAGTAGCGTAGTGGCAATGGGCCGCCGGATCGCAGGCGCGGAGAGGTTCATGCCTGGCCTTCCAGTGGCAGTTCACCCTGGGCCGGTACGCCGCGGCGCACGCCCATCTTTTCACCCAGCCAGTCGAAGAAGAGATAGATCACCGGAGTGGTGTAGAGCGTAAGCAGCTGGCTCAGCAGCAAGCCGCCCACCATGGCAATGCCCAGCGGACGGCGCAGCTCTGCGCCGATGCCGTGACCAAGCGCGAGCGGCAGCCCGCCGAAGAGCGCGGCCAGCGTCGTCATCAGAATCGGACGGAAGCGCAGCAGCGAAGCCTCGAAAATCGCTTCCTTCGGCGACTTGCCGTGATGCCGCTCCGCTTCGAGCGCGAAGTCAACCATCATGATGCCGTTCTTCTTCACAATGCCGATGAGCAGCACGATACCGATGATGCCCACGATGCCGAGGTCCTGCTTGAAGAGCAT
Source organism: Silvibacterium sp. (assembly GCF_047605705.1). NCBI lineage: Bacteria > Pseudomonadati > Acidobacteriota > Terriglobia > Terriglobales > Acidobacteriaceae > Silvibacterium > Silvibacterium sp. Next base: position 49,326 of record NZ_JASGFD010000025.1, read on the forward strand.
TAGCGCAAGCAGCGCGCCCACACCTGCTGAAGGCAGCGTGGAAAGAATCGTCAGAGGATGGATGAAGCTCTCGTAAAGCACGCCGAGCACGATATACACCGTGACCAGCGCCGCAATGACCAGCCATCCCTCATTGCTCAGCGAGTTCTGATACGACGCTGCTGTGCCCTGGAACTTCGCCTGCACGTTGATCGGCAGGTTCAAATCCTTCTGTGCCTTCTCGATCGCATCCACTGCCTGGCTCAGGTGGTAGCCCGGCGCCAGATTGAAGGAGACAGTGATGACCGGAAACTGCCCCTGGTGCGCAACTGTCAGCGGCGCGAGCCCCTTCTTCATCGTTGTGAAGGCCGCGAGCGGAATCGGCTGCGCCGCGCTCGTCGCGGACGAAGTGCTTGAACTGCTGCTGCCGCTCGAAGAGCTGAGAGCGGAAGTGGTACCGCTGGTCGAAGCCGCCTGCAGCACCGTGCTGTTCGTCGAAGTCGACGAGAGGGATCCAGTCGAGGACGAAGTACCAAGCGAGGTCGAATTGCTGGTCGTGCCCAGCGTGGTGCTGTTCGAGGTCGTGGAGGAAACGCCCGAGGTCGACGAAGCACTGAGCTGCGTTGTCCCGGTAGAGCTTGTACTGCTGCTCGAAGACGAGCTGGACGAGGAACTCGACGAAGAGCCGGACCCGCCAGAGCTCGTGCTCGACGAGCTGGTGGTCGAAGCGGGCAGATAAATCTCTTCGAGATCCTGCGGGCTCGTCTGGAACTTTGGATCGACCTCGAGAATCACGTGATACTGATTCGTCTGCGTGTACAGCGTCGTTACCTGGCGCTGCCCGAAGGCGTCATAAAGCGTGTCGTCGATGGTTTGCGGCGTGATGCCGAGGCGCGATGCAGTCACGCGATCGATATCGAGGTTCACAGCGTTGCCGTTCGGCTGCTCGTCCGTGACCACGTCTTCAATCTGCGGCAGCGTCTTCAGCTTCGCCAGCAGCTTTGCCGTCCATGTCGAGAGCTCCTGCTGGTTCGGATCGCTGACCGTGTATTGATACTGCGTACGGCTCACGCGATCTTCCACCGTGAGGTCCTGCACCGGCTGCATATAGGTCTGGATGCCCGTGACCTGCGCGAGCTTTGGCTTCAGCCGCTCGATTACATCCGACGCGCTGATGCCGCGTGTCGAAAGCGCTTTGAGGTTGATCTGCATGCGGCCGCTATTGAGCGTGGTGTTGGTGCCGTCCACGCCAATGAACGAGGAAAGCGAATCGACAGCCGGATCTTCCAGGATGACGCGCGCCACGGCGCGCTGCCGCGTGACCATCGCATCGAAGCTGGTGGCCTCGGGAGCCTGCGTAATGGCCTGGATGATGCCCGTATCCTGCGTCGGGAAAAAGCCCTTTGGGATCACGTAGTAGAGCGCCACGGCGCCTACCAGCGTGACGACGGCCACGATGAGCGCCAGCGCCTGCCGCGCCAGCACCCAGCTCAACGTGCGTCCATAGAAGGCGATGATGTCCTTGAACAGCTTCTCGGACCAGTGGTAGAAGCGGCCTTGCTCGGATTCCGGTGTGTGCTTCAGCAGCTTCGAGCACATCATCGGCGTCAGCGTCAGCGATACGACCGCCGAGACGATGATGGTCACTGCCAGCGTCACCGCGAATTCGCGGAAGAGGCGGCCAGTGATGTCGCCCATGAAGAGCAGCGGGATGAGCACTGCGATCAGCGAAATGGTGAGCGAGAGAATGGTGAAGCCGATCTCGCTTGCGCCCTTCAGCGCCGCTTCGAGCGGTGCCATTCCCTCTTCGAGATAACGGCTGATGTTCTCGATCATCACGATCGCGTCATCGACAACGAAGCCGGTCGAGATGGTCAGCGCCATCATGGTGAGGTTGTTGAGGCTGTAGCCCATCGCATACATCACCGCGAAGGTGCCCACCAGCGAGAGCGGCACAGCGACGGACGGGATGATCGTCGCACGCCAGCTGCGCAGGAAGAGGAAGATGACCGCGACCACGAGGCAGATCGTCAGCATCAACTCGAATTCGACATCATCCACCGAGGCGCGGATCGTCGTAGTGCGATCCGTCAGCACCGTCACCTTCACCGAGGCAGGCAGGGACTCTTCCAGCTGCGGCAGCAGGGCCTTGACCGAATCGACCACCTGGATGGTGTTCGCATTCGACTGGCGCTGGATATTCACGATGATCGCCGGCGTCTGGTTCATCCACGCGGCGAGCTGCGAGTTCTCAACGCCGTTATAGACATTCGCCACGTCGCTCAGCAGAACGGGCGAGCCATTCTTATAGGCGACGACGATGTTCTTATACTGACTCGCGTCCTGAATCTGGTCATTCGCGTCGAGCGTGTAGGCCTGCTGCGGTCCGTTGAAGGTTCCCTTCGAGCCGTTCACGCTGGCATCGCTGATCGCCGTGCGCACATCTTCGAGCGCAATGCCATAGGACGAAAGCGCTGCGGGGTTTGCCTGGATGCGCACCGCGGGCTTCTGTCCGCCCTGGATCGAAACAAGGCCCACACCGCTGAGCTGCGAAATCTTCGGCGCGAGGCGCGTGTCGGCCAGGTCCTGGATATCGGAGAGCGTCATCGACTTCGAGGTCAGAGCCAGCGTGAGCACCGGCGCATCGGCCGGGTTCGTCTTGCTATAGACCGGAGGCACCGGCAGATCGGTAGGCAGATAGCTGTTCGCCGCGTTAATGGCGGCCTGCACTTCCTGCTCTGCAACGTCGATGTCCTCTTTGAGGACAAACTGCATCACGATGACCGACGCGCCACCCGAGCTCGTCGACGTCATCTGCGCAAGCCCTGGAATCTCACCGAACTGTTTTTCGAGCGGGCCGGTCACCGTCGATGACATCACGTCGGCGCTCGCGCCCGGATAGAGCGTCTGCACCTGGATGGTCGGGTAGTTCACCTCCGGCAGAGCGGAGATAGGCAGCTGAAAATACGCCACCGCGCCCACCAGGAGGATGGCGACCATGAAGAGAATGGTCGCCACCGGGCGAAGAATGAATGGACGCGAAAGGCTCATCGAGGTCCCGGTCCTGCGGGGGCCGTGCTCACCTTGGCGCCGTCCTGCAGGCGATCGAAGTTACTCGTCACCACCGACTGGCCGGGCGTGATGCCGGTAACGGCGGTCTTGTCTTCGTCAGAATCCACAACCGTGATGTTGGTCAGCGCGACGGTGTTATCGGACTTCACCACATACACAAAGGCCTGCTGGCCGTTGTACTGCACCGCCACGGTCGGAATCAGGTTCGCGTTCTGCAGCGTCTCCACATCCAGCTTCGCGTTCACAAACTGGTTCGGGAAGAGCGCATTCGTTGCGTTATCAAAGATTGCGCGCAGCTTCACGGTGCCGGTGGTCGTGTCCACCTGATTGTCGAGCGTAAGCAGCTTGCCGGTAGAGATGCGGGTCAGCTGCGCGCGATCGTAGAGGTCCACCTTGAGCGTCGCATGCTTCACCGCCGCGAGCACCTTCTGCACGTGATCTTCGGCGATGGCGAAGACAACCGTCATCGGGTTGAGCTGCGTGATCGTCGCAATCGTGCTCGAAGAGCCGGAGAAGATGATGTTGCCCGGGTCCACAAGGCGCAGCCCGATACGGCCAGAGAGCGGCGCGCTGATATGGCAATAGCTGAGCTGCACCTTGTCATAGGCCACGGTGCCTTCGTCATTCTCGACTGTGCCTTCGTCCTGCTTGACCGTGCCCAGCTCGTCGTCGTACGTCTGCTGGCTGACGGCGTTGCCCTTGAGGGCGATCTCATATTTCTTCAGGTCGTTCCGCGCCTGGTCCAGCGCCGCCTGGTCGCGCTTGAGCGAGCCCTCGGCCTGTTGCAGCTGCGTCTCATAGGGGCGCGGATCGATCTCGACCAGCGACTGGCCCTTGCTCACCATCTGGCCTTCGCGATAGTTCACTGCGAGCACCTGGCCGCTCACCAGCGGGTAGACATTCACCGTGTGCTCAGGCGTGACGGTGCCCAGCGCATTGAGGTAAACATCCATCGAGCCCTGCTCGACCTTCGCCTCGGTAATCGATACACCGGCATTCTTCGCGCCCTGCCCGCCCGGGCCAGCGCCCGGAGGTCCGCCGCCGGGCATGCCGCCCGGGGCCGCGCCATGATGCAGAAGGGGCAACAGCAGCACGCCCACAACCAGGATCACCAGCAGCCATGCCAGCCAATGTTTCTTCTTTCGAGAGGAGGAAGCCTTGTCCTGTGGTGCGAGTTCGTCGGTCATCTTTATCCTTAGGGTGCTACGCCATCATCCCAGTGAGGGTGCGCGGTCGTTCTGGCAGCTGCGAGCGAGGCAGCGTGCTCTTTTAGAAGACTTCAGAAATCGCGAAATGAACGTAATACTGTGTCACGGTTCGTCATCGTATGTAACAGATCGTCACCGGATAGCCGCTGCACGAGTTTCCGGCGCAAACTAGGAGGAGTGACCGCAGACGAAACGATGAGTACGCCACCGGTGTCCACCGAACTCGAACATGTACTGCTCATCGACGATGACGTCGAGCTGTGCCGCATGCTGCAGGACTATCTCAGCCGCCACGGCTGGGAGGTCTCAATGGCGCATCGCGGCTCAAGCGGCCTGGCCGCCGCGCTCGAGATGCGTCACGGTCTCATCGTGCTCGACGTGATGCTGCCCGACTTCGACGGCTTCGAGCTGCTGCGCCGCCTGCGCCGCGAAGCCGATGTCTACGTGCTGCTGCTGACCGCGCGCGGCGAGGAGATCGATCGCATCGTGGGGCTCGAGCTGGGCGCAGACGACTATCTGCCCAAGCCCTTCAATCCGCGCGAGCTGCTGGCCCGCATGCGCGCCATCGTGCGGCGCGGCACACGCACCGGCAACAACGGCGAGCCATCACGGGAGTCGCAGCCAGCGATTGCCGGTTTTACCGTCGACCACGCCGTGCGCAGCGTGCGCTTCGGCGAACAGCCACTGGAGCTCACCGACCTCGAATTCGATCTGCTTCACCAGTTTCTGACGCACCCCGGCGAGGTCCTCAACCGCGAGCAGCTGGTCGAGCGCGTGCTCGAACGGCCATTCCGCCCGCTCGACCGCAGCCTCGACATGCTGGTTTCGCGCCTGCGCCGCAAGCTTGAAACACTGCCCGGTTTTTCGGGAGGCATCAAGGCCGTTCGCTCGAACGGCTATCTCTTCTTCACCGAAGGATCAAGCAGAGGCTGACCCATGCGCAGCTTTTTCCTGCAGTTCTTCCTCTCCTTCTGGGTCATCACCTGCGGCATCTTCATCGCCGCCACCCTGCTCTCTCCGCAGGACGACCCTGGCTCGCCGGGCGAGGTACGATCCGCGCTCGACCTCTCTGCCGATGCGCTCGCGACCACATCTATCGCGCAATATCGCGAGCATGGCTGCGCAGGCCTTGCGCCGCTCGGCAAAGAAAGCACCTTCGCTGACAGCAACGGCAATCCCATCTGCGCACCGCCCTTTGAAAAGCCGGTGGCAGAACTGCTGCGGCAGACGCGCAAAGAAGGACACCCCGTTTCCTTGCGCGCCGACGGCATCTGGGTACAGGTACGCCAGGTAAGCATCGGCAACAACGAGCGCTATTACCTGGTGCAGCGCATCAGCGGCGAGCACCGTCCCTGGTGGCCTCACCTGCCCGTGGTCGCCATTCCGGTATCGCTGCTCGTCACCTTTCTCTTCGCCTACATCCTTACGCGGCCGGTGCGCGCATTGCGTCTCGCCTTCCGCCGCTTCTCGGCCGGCGACATGGACGTCCGCCTCGATGTTCCGCCCTCGCGCTGGAAGGATTTCGGCGGAGCCGACGTGCGCACGCTCATGATCGACTTCAACCACATGGCCGACCGCGTAAAGGAGCTGGTCGAGGCGCAAAAACTGCTCATTCGCGATATCTCGCACGAGCTGCGCTCGCCTCTGGCGCGCCTGCAGGTGGCCCTCGAGCTCGCGCGCGAAGAAGCGCCCGAATCCACCGGCCTGCTCGATCGCGTCGGCGTGGAGGCCGACCGCCTGAATGCGCTTATCGGTGAAACGCTGCGCCTGTCCCTGATGGAGTCTCTGCGCCAGCCGCCGAGCGACGAGACCTTTGCCCTGGGAGAAATCTTCGCGCTGCTGCTGCCGGACATGCGCTTCGAAGCCGAGGCTCGCGGATCGCGCGTCGTCTACAGCTCGGCATGCGACGCCGTGATGCTGCGGGGCCAGGGGGAGATGCTGCGCCGCGCGCTCGAGAACATCGTCCGCAACGCCATCCGCTACACCCCTGCGGGCGGCACGGTGGAGATTGCCGCCACCTGCGACGCGCACGCCGGCAACCCCCTCGGCGTCTCTACCGCTACGCCCATTCCAATCTGGATCGACATCGTCATCGCCGACCGAGGCCCCGGCATTCCCGAGCAGTATCTCTCGGACATCTTCCGGCCTTTCTATCGTGTGGACATGGCCCGCGAGGGCACTACGGGCGGCTTCGGCGTAGGACTGGCCATCGCCGAGCGCGCAGTCCATCTGCATTCGGGCTCCATCCGCGTGGAGAATCGCCGTGGTGGCGGCCTCTCGGTCATCGTGCAGCTGCCAGGGCTTGCACCGGCCATAAGCTAGCCAGATTCACCGTACGAAGATCCGGCATGGGTAGACTGAAGAAGATCGTTCGGTTCCCCCATGAAGAGACTTGTATTCCTCCTTGCCTTTTCTTCTGTTGCGGTTGCCCAGGCTCCGCAGCACGCTGACGACACACTCATCTTCCAGACGTCACAGGGCTGGTCGCCCCGCGTCAACGTCGAAGCCGGCACGGTAATGACCTACGGCATCAACGAAGACCTGCCCGATCGCATCCGCAGCTGGAAGAACCATGGCTACCGCGTCGCGCTCATGACCGGCGTGGCCTGGGGCACCTATGGCGACTACCTGCGCGGCGACTTCGACGGCAAGGAGCACTGGAACGAGACGCAGCAGGAGGCCAGCGGCAACCTGATCCTGCACAGCGGCCGCGAAGTTCCCTACATCGCGCCCTCGGAAAGCTACGGCAAATATCTGAGCCGCGGTGTGCTGCGCGCGCTCGATGCCGGCGCCGATGCCGTCTACCTCGAAGAACCCGAATTCTGGGCCCGCGCCGGATGGTCCGATTCCTTCAAGAAGGAATGGGAGAGCTACTATCACGAGCCCTGGCGTGCGCCGGACTCCTCGCCCGACGCGCAGTATCGCGCCAGCAAGCTGAAGTACTTCCTCTATCGCCGCGCGCTCGCGCAGGTCTTCGCCGCCGTGCATGACTGGAGTCAGCAGCATGGCAGGCAGATCCCCTGCTACGTGGCCACACACTCGCTGCTGAATTACGCGCAATGGCAGATCGTCTCGCCCGAGTCGTCCCTGCTCGACGTGGGCGCGGATGGCTACATCGCGCAGGTGTGGACCGGCACCTCGCGCGCCGAGAATATCTACGAAGGCATCCGCGCCGAGCGCACCTTCGAGACCGCCTTCCTCGAGTACGGCGCGCTGCAGAACATCGCCCGCTCCTCCGGCAAGCGTATCTGGTACCTGAACGATCCCATCGAGGACAACCCGAACCACTCCTGGTCCGACTACCGGCACAACTGGGAGTCGACGCTGGTGGCCTCGCTGCTGCAGCCCGACGTCTCGAACTACGAGATTCTTCCCTGGCCCGATCGCATCTTCGGACCGCACGGACTCTATCCCTCGACGGAGCCGACCGACGCAGATCCGAAACCGGAAAAGACAGCGATTCCCTCGGCGTATGAGACAGAGCTGCAGAGCGTCTTCCATGCGCTCGGCGAGATGCATGGGCAGCCATCGCAGTGGCAGGTCTCGGGCACACAGCATGTCGGCGTGCTGGTCTCCGACACACTGATGTTCCAGCGCGCGAATCCGCAGCCCTCGGATGCTTACCTGAGCAATATTTACGGACTCGCGATGCCACTGCTCATGCATGGCCTGCCGGTCGAGCCGGTGCAGATCGAGAGCACCTATCGCGGCGACGGCGCGGCGAACTTCCTCAGCCAATATAAAGTTCTATTGCTTACGTATGAGGGGCAGAAGCCGCCTTCGGATAAGTTTCACGCTGCGATCGCCGCGTGGGTGAAAGCTGGCGGATCACTGGTCGTCGTCGACAAGGACAGTGACCCCTACAACCACGCGCAGGACTGGTGGGACGAGAACGGCAAGACGCAGACCATCCCGCGCGAGCTGCTGTTTCGCGCGTTAGGCCTCGATCCCGAAGCCGAAGGTCTGCATCACGTCGGCAAGGGAGTCGTGATCTTCCGCAAGGCTTCGCCTTCCGCGCTCGCGGCCGATCCGCAGGGTGCGGCCGAAGTGCTGTCCTGGGCGAAGGAAGCCGCTGCCCACGCGAAGCAGCCGTGGAAGGAATCCTCCGCACTCATCCTGCGTCGCGGCCCGTTCGTCGTTGCCTCGGGTCTCGATAAACCCGAGGGCCAGCCCGAGCCTTCGGCGGCAACGCGGGTAAAGAACTCGACGGTGCAGGACCTGCCTTCGTCGAGCCCCGCAACGCCGGTTCAGGCACCCGCGAATGAATCGGTCCTGCAGGCCACTGTCCTTCGTGGCCGGTTCATCGACCTTTTCGACCCGCAACTCGGCTTTGTCATCGATCCACGCATTCAGAGCGGCGAGCGGCGCCTGCTCCTCGACCCGTCATTCTTCCCGCACGGCAGCGCGCGCGTGCTCGCAGCCAGCGCAAGAGTCATTGACGAGCAGTCCGCTGCCGGCTCTCTGAGCTTCTCGGTAAGCAACATCGAAGCGCGTGATACGCAGGACCTGACGGCCATCCGTCTGCTGCTGCCGCGCGCGGCGAAATCGGTCACACTCGACGGCAAACCACTGGAAACCAGGGGATGGGAAAACGGCACGCTGCTGCTGGAATTCCCCGCCAGCGCCATGCCTCAGAGGATAGCTGTGCAGTTCTGACGAAAAAAACGCGAACCGCAGCAGAGGCGCTGTCATTCCGACTGGAGCGAAGCGCAATGAAGGGACCTGCTGTTGATTCTTCACAAAGGCCCACATCTCAACGTCGAGATGTGGGCCTTTCTATACCAAGAGGACTGAGTCGCCCGTTACGCCTTCGTCCGGTACGCCACAACCGACCAGCTCGGGACATTGCCGCCGAGATTGCGGCCAACCAGCAGCAGCTCGAAGTGCGGAATCGAGCCGTCAGGCCGCACGATGGTTCGCAGGAACTGCTCAAGCGTCCTGGCATTGAGCAGGAAGTCGGCAGCCGCCTGCGTTCCGGCGCTCGTGGTGCCGGAGACCAGCAGCGTGTCTCCCTGATGGTCGAGGCTCGGCTGGAAGGCGATCAGTCCGTAGGCCGAGCTCTGCGGCCCTCCGAGGCTTTCCGCGTAGGTGGCAGATTCGCCCGGATGCGGAGCCTTGTTCACGACCGTGTTCTGCCGCGTGCTCCAGTTGTAGTCGACGGCGAAGTTCATCTCCGGGGCGAAGAGCTCGACCCATGGGTTTGCACGCGCGCCTCCGATCAGGATGAGGTTGTCTTCCTTGGCGTCGCTCATGCTCAGCTCGCGCGCATATCGCACCTGCACCTGTCCATGCGAGATCTCCGGCACCGTCATCAGGCGCGCAACCAGGTTCAGGTCGGCCATGCTCGTGTATTGCGAGCTCTCAAGGTCACCCGGCTGGATCGTCGTAATCGACTTCGGCAGGTCGAGCGAGCGCAGGTCATCGTGGTTCAGGTAATGGCCCAGCGTGACCGGCTTCGCGGTGAGCTCCTCGATCAGGATCAGCGTGCTGTCCGCCGGAACGATCACTGCCCGCCGCGTCGGGTCGAAGAGCCGCCCCCAGAAGCGGGCTTCGAGGTCGCGAGGCTGCTCGTGATGGCGGGCCGTTTGCCACAGATACAGAGATCCGGCTCCGGCGATCAGCAGAAGGACAGCGGCAACCAGCCACCATACAGGCCGGCGCAGACCGACGGCCTTCTCCGGCGCAAAAGCCGGTGGAGGCAACGGCGTGGGCGCAGGGATCTCCGGCACGGCAATGGCGGGAAGAGCAACCAACGGCTGCGTAGCGGCAGGAACCGGCTCAGGCTCGACCGCATTCGCCTCGAAAAACGGCACGTAACTGCCCTTGGGGATATCGATGCGCAGCAGCGCATTGCGCCCTGCGACCCGGAAATATTCTTCGAGCCGCTGGCGCAGCAGACGCGCCTGCGAACGCACGATGCTGTCGTCGCCGGGGTTGTAACCGGGCGCACGGCCAAAGACGTGGATACCGATCTGCTGCTCGTTGATCTCGAGCCTGCGGCCGGAAAGCTCAAGCTCGCAGATGAAGAGCAGGAAGGAGCGCAGCCGGGGAGAGCGCTCGAAGGCAGGCGAGTTCGCGACCTCGAGGGTAAGCTGCCACCTGGGATCTGACTTGGGATCGGATTTGAGATCGGACTCCGGACCAGTACTCATCGCGCTCCATCAAGGCAGGAGCATACGCAACCGGGCGGCAAAGAAGCCGGCTCGCTTGACTTGCACTGCGGCGGACAAGGGATCATTGCTCTCCACGCTAGCAGCGCCGGTGACGATGAGCAAGTGGCGCCAAAACAGGTGTTTCACTGTGAAATGCACAGGCCCACCAGGCGCAAAGCTGTGGGGCCGTGATTATCACAGTGAAAAGACCTTACCCCGCGCCCACCGCGATGCGACTCTCGAGCTGAGCCGGCGAGTTTCCGACCGGCCTGCAGCCGAATTCCTTGACTGGTGAAGCGATTTGCGAAGGTTCGCGTTATGGGCGCCGCAGATGAGCCGGCGTACCGCTGTTTGCCTCGTTATGCTGCCAAGCTGGGCCATGGTGGCCCACGCGCAGATGGTGTCGCCGGAGATCGACCGTCCCGGCCAGCCTTTTTCCTACTTCAGCAAGCCGGTCGACGTGATCGGGGTGATGAATGCTCCCTCCGGCACCGAGATTTCTCCGGAAGGCTTTCTCTACACCGGCTACGGCGAGCTGATGTTCTTCACCGGGCCGGAACAGACTCCGCTCGACGAGCGCCTGCGCACCCTCAAGGACGGCTACGTGCCGATCATCGAGGGCACGGTCCAGCAGCTCGGCATCGACTACACCTTCACCTCGTTGGCCTCCGAGGTTCCAGTGCAGAGCACGGTCGATCCCGACCATGCACCGGGGCAGGTGATCAATTTTGTGCGCGTCCGGTTACATAATCCCGGCACGATGCCACGCGCGGCCTTCCTGACCACGGCCATCCGCTACCAGGCCCCGCAGACCACCGCCGAGCCCCTGGCCGACAATCGCTTTCGCAGGCCGGCGACAGCCGAGCATGTCGGCGACTACCAGCAGCCCGGCGAGGCCTTCAATCCGAACTGGAGCTACCGCATCGGCGACGGCGCATGCCAGCGCGAAGACCGGGTACTGTACTTCTACCCGCAGCAGCCCAAGCCGCAGCTGGCGCTCACGCTCAAGACACACTACAACCGCATCGGACCTCTGGACTCGAGCAAGCTCACCAACAAGATCGAGCTGACGCCCACGACGCCCGCCTGCCGCGTGAGCTATACGGTGCCGCTGCAGCCGGGCGAGACCGTCACGCTCGACCTGCGCATGCCGCTGATCCCTGTAAAGCAGGATTCACCCGAAGCAAAGCAGTCGCTTGCGGCCAGCTACGAAGCGGCCTATCAGCACACCGTCGATTACTGGCACACGCTCATTGCGCGCGGCATGGGCATCGACATACCCGAGGCGAAGGCCGTCGACACCTTCCGCGCCAGCCTGATGTACGACCTGCTCTATCGCAACATCGTCGACGGGCAGTATGTACAGACAGCGAGCCAGTTCCAGTACCACCGCTTCTACCTGCGCGACTCGGCCGATTACGTGCGCATGTACGACGCGACAGGCTACCCCGAGATCGGCTCGCAGGTCATCCGCTTCTTCCTCACGCGGCAGCAGCCGGACGGTAACTTCCTCTCGCAGCCGCAGCAGTACGACGGCTGGGGCGAGGCGCTCTGGGCCTTCGGCGAGCACTTTCGCCGTACGCACGACATGGAGTTCGCGCGGCTGGTCTATCCCCACGTCGTAAAGGCGGTGGACTGGCTCCAGGCAGCACGCGCGAAAGACCCTCTCCACGTAATGCCCGCCAGCGATGTTCGCGACAACGAGTACGTCTCCGGACACCTCACCGGCTATAACTTTCTCGCGCTCGATGGACTCCAGGGCGCGATCACGCTCGCACACGCGCTGGGCCATGAGGACGACGCCGCTCGCTTTCAGCGAGAGTACGACGACTATCGCGCAACCTTCTTCGCGCTGCTCGACAAAGCTTCCAAGGAAGAAGGCGGCGTGCTTCCTCCGTCGCTCGATGCAGGCGAATGGAAGGGCACGGACTGGGGCAACCTGCTCTCGATCACGCCAGAACCGGTGCTCGATCCCTTCGACCCGCGCGTGACTGCGACGCTGCACAGCACGCAGGCGCGCTATCAGGAAGGCATCACCACCTATGCCGAACCCGACGACGGCATCTTCCTGCACCACTATCTCACCATCAAGAACACGCTGACAGAGCTGGTTCGCGGCGAAGATCATCAGGCCATCCGCGAGTTCTATGCCGAACTGCTGCACACCAGCTCCACGCAGGCCGGCTTCGAATACGCCATCCGCCCATGGGGCTCGCGCGACTTCGAAGGGAACCTCTCGCCACACGGCTGGTTCGCCGCCGACTACCGCAACCTGCTGCGCAACATGATGGTGCGCGAGCAGGGCGACAGCCTGCACCTGCTCTCAGCCATCTCGCCGGAATGGCTGGGCCCAGGCAAGCAGATTCATGTCACGCATGCGCCGACTTACTTCGGCTCGCTTGACTTCACCCTGCGCGAGACCGGCGCTGACTCCGCAGAGCTGAACATCGCAAGCAATTTCACCCAGGCACCCAAAGAGATCGTGCTGCACGTGCCGTGGTTCAAACACCTCGAATCAGCAACCGTGAATGGCGTTGCGGTGAAAGCCGAAGCCGACGGCCTGCATCTGGCCGCAAATACGCGGCTGGTACAGCTCAAGTGGCAGACAGTCGGCGATCCGCACATGAGCTTCGAGCGCACGGTCGACTCCTGGAAGCAGGAATACCGGCGGCGCTGGGAGAGTTTTTTAAACGATGGACGGGAGTCCTCGTCACCGGACACCTGGCGGGTTCCTGAATAACGTTCCCGCCCGCCACGTGTCCTTTTTTAAAGCTTCAGAAAGATGCGTCTCCGGTAGAGCACGGCAATCGGCACAAAACAGGCACCGACAAACAGCACCGACCAGACCAGCGAACGGAATGGTCCGGGCGCAAGAAAGCCGGGCAGCAGCAGATAACTAAAACGTTGCGCGGTGCCCGCGTTGCCTGCCGGGATCGCTCCCAACACGATCGACAGCACCTCGGAGAGCACATACGCCGTCAGCGCATTGGACCCGAAGATGCGCCCCACCAGGGCCAACGGTTGAAGCCATCGCCGCGCTCCTGTCTCTTCTCCATCAAAGAACAAAGCGCAGACAGCCAGCAGCAGCAGGGAGACGCCCGCGGTGACAAGCACGAACGAACTTGTCCAGAGCCGCTTGTTCAGCGGGAACGACTCACTCCATAGCAGCCCCAACACAAGCGAGATTGCGCCGGAAGCAGCGAGGCCGCCAAGCTTTCGCGTCTGCGCGACAGAAGCACGCAGCCACGAAGCGGTGAGCACCCCGATGAGCACCGAGGCCAGCGCAGGCAGCGTGCTCAGCAGGCCTTCGGGATCGTAAAACGTGTGGTGATAGCGATGCGCTACCGGGATCGCGATGCGATCGATCGCGCTCGCGAGATTGCAAGGCTGATTGGTGATGCCAGGCGTCACACCCTCGCCGCCGCACCCTGGAACCGGCACCCAGCTCATCAACGCCCAGTAGCCCGCGAGCAGAACGAGTGTCGAGATCGCAACTGTGCGCGTGCGGCCATAGAGTGCGATCAACGCCGCAAGCAGATAGCAGACGCCGATCCGTTGCATCACCCCGCAGAAACGCAGCGTGCTCAGGTGAAAGAACGGCAGCGCATTCAGAATCAGCCCGATCAAAACAATCACAGCTGCGCGGCGTACGGCTTCAGCGACAATCTCGCCACGGCTGCGCCCCTTGCGCAGCCGTGACTCGAACGAGAGCGCCATCGAGATCCCCATGATGAACAGAAACATGGGAAAGACGAGATCGGTCAGCGTGCAGCCATTCCATGCTGAGTGGCGCAGCTGCGCATACGACGCAGCGCCATCGCCCGCGTTATTGACCAGGATCATAAACGCGACGGTAAGGCCGCGCAGGATATCGAGCGAAACCATGCGTGCGGCGGGCTTCCCGGTATTTGCAACAACAGTCGTCACACATTCACCCACAGAAGTTTGGCTTTCGAAAAAACGCCCTCCCGGAGTTTTCTCCGGAAGGGCGAACTGGCCACTGCATTGTACGGTCCTGTCGTACGGCTGCCCTTGCAGGCCGCCGGCAACTAGAACTCGACGCGAGCCCCGAACTGGATCGTACGGGGACCGACACTGGTGGTTGAGGTCGTCTGCCCGAAGGCAGAGTCACCCAGGTTGACATCCGGAAGCGAGAAGGCCGAGGCCGTGTTGATGACGTTGTAAGCTTCAGCACGGAACTTGAAGATCGCGCTCTTGTAGATAGCGAAGTTCTTTTCGAGCGCCGTGTCCACGTCGTGGGTGATCGCGTAACGGACGCTGCCGATATAGCGGGGAGCATTGCCGATCGCGAGACTGTTACCACTGCTCGCATAGCTGACCGCCGCGGTGTTGAAGTATCCGCCGGTGATGCTGCCCTTATGCTTGGCAAGGTCCTTCTCCGAGGTGATATTCGGACGGGCCACACCATAGTTGAAGTTGGTCAGCGAGCTGGTTTCGGTCAGGTGGATCGGCAGGCCGTCGTTGAAGCGCAGAATCGTGCTCCACTTCCAGCCGCCGATGGCGCCATCGAGCCAGCGGTTCATATCGCCGCCCCACTGCTTGCCACGGCCGAAGGGGAGATCCCAGTTCAGCGTGCCGGCAAAGGACTGCGGCATGTCGTGCGCAGAGATGGAGCGGTCGAGTCTTGGGTTGAAGACATCGCGAACCGCATCCGAGACCTCCCAGCTGTTGTTCTCGGAGGTGTTGTCAATCGCCTTCGACCACTGGTAGGTGAAGAGGGCGCTGACGCCATAGGCCATCCGCTGGTTGTACTTTACGGAGAGCGCATTGAAGCTGGAGCTGGAACCCGGCGTATCCGGCAGCTGGTTTACGCTGCTGAACTGCGGGTACTTCACCAGCGTCCGCCAATAGGGGATAGTCGAACCGTACAGAGAGCTGGTGGTGTCCGTGATCACATTCGCATACGGATTGGCCACTGTCTGGGTAAGTGCGGTGATGCCCTTGCTCAGCTGAGACGAGGGCAGCTGATCCAGGTTCTCAAAGACGCCACGGAGTAGCTGGCGGCCGAGGCTGCCGGCATAACCGACTTCGAGAACGCCGGCGCTGCTCAGCTGGTATTGCAGGTCGAGGCTGAAGTCCTGCACATACGGATTGTGGTGCTTGCGGAAGGTCGCATTCACGGCGTCACCGAGATCGGTGAGCGCGCCGAGGCTGCTGCCCGTGGGCTGCGTCAATCCATTCGGATAGGGGTTCGCAAGCAGGTTGGCAGGCGTCACACCGTCGCCGTTCTGCGTTGCCTCCCAGGTCGTGGTCGACGAGTAGCCATCGGAGCTGTCCTGCGCGTCGGAGCTGTAGGCGTAGGTGTTGGGGTTGTAGATGCCATAACCGGCGCGCGCTACCAGCTTGTCGGTGACCTTGAAGGCGAACGAGATGCGCGGATCGAAGTTCAGGTAGTTGGTATCCCACAGCCCGCGCTTCGAGGAGTTCAGGAAGCTGAGACCGCCGGTGAGCGTGGTGCCGTTGTCGGTCGTGGTGAGATCCGGATCGAAGTTGTTGAGGCGGTTGTAGCGCTCGGTGCGCGCTCCCTGCAGGTCATAGCGAAGACCAGCCGAGATCGTCAGACGATCGTTCACACGATACGTATCCTGCACATACAGGCCCCAGTTGAGCTGCTGCAGGTCGAGTTCCACCTGGTTGATGACCGTGCCGCTGCTGCCTGCGCCGAGGAGCAGCGAAGCAACGGAGTCGCCGGTGCCCGTGCCGGAAGCGCCGGGCGTCGGACCCGCCGTGATGCTGTCCGTAAAGTTGAAGGTGGGCGAGTAGAGGTCGTTCGGGTAGAGACGCTCGATCTCACCCATGAAGCCGAACTTGAGGCTGTGGCGGCTCAGCTGGCGCGAGATGTTGATCTGCAGGTTGTCGGTCTCGTGCGGCGTATCGGCATAGGCGCTGTTTCCGAGCTGCGCATAGTTATTGAAGGTGAACTCGGGCCAGGAATCCTTCTGCTGCCACTGGCCCACGGTCGAGGACGAAAAGCCAAGCTTGGTCGGGTCATACCCGATGCTGGGCGACGTATCCTGCTCGGTCCACTTGCCGTAGCTCACCACCGCGTTCACAACCCAGTCCGGCGTAGGCGTCCAGGTGTTGTTGATCAGGATCTCCTGGCGGAAATCATTTTCACCCTGCGCGTTGTTGAAGCCGGGCACCGTCGGGAAGTAGTTATAGGCCGGGTTGTACTGCCACGCCTTGGTGATACGGGCGAAGATCGTGTCCTTGGGGCTGATGACGTAGTCGCCACGAATATCGAACTTGTCGTAGTTCGAGGGATCCACGGAGTTCACATAGTAGTTGTAGGAAGTATTGTTGGCGTACTGCGCCATGGGTTCGGGGAAGAGCGAGGCGACCGTCTTGCCGACCGTATCCATGCGCGAAGCCGGGATGGCATTCGTGCCGTACTCCGACTCGAAGGTCTTACGGTTGCCGCTCGCATCCAGATTGAACGGATCGTACAGCGTGATGCCGGTACCGGTGTAATCGCCCGTGCGCTCGGCATCGGTGGGCATAATGCCGCTGTAGGAGTCGGCACTCGCCTGGCGAAGCCCTTCATAGGCTCCGAAGAAGAAAAACTTATCCTTCCAGACCGGTCCGCCGATGCTGCCGCCGAACTGGTTGCGCTGGTAGATTCCCTTGGCCACACCGGCGTGGTTGTTGCTCCAGGTATTGGCATCGAGATGGTCATTGCGGAAATACTCGAACGCGCTGCCGTGGAACTCGTTGCTGCCGGCCTTGGTAATCAGGCTGACCACGCCGCCGTCGGTATGGGTGAACTGCGCGTCATAGGCAGTACGCTGCACCTGCACTTCGGCGGTCGCATCCATGTTCGGGGTAGCAATCGCGCCGCCCAGGTCGGGAGCGACGATCGATGCGCCATCCACCAGGACCGACGTGCTCTCGTCGCGGCCGCCGTTCAGTGAAAAGCGGTTCTGATTCTGGTCCGTCATATACGCGTTCAGACCGGTACGGACCGAGACGACGCCCGCCGTGCTCTGCACCGCGAAAAGAGGATTGCGGAAGCTGGTCGGCATCAGTTCGAGCTGGCCGGATTCGATCGTGACTTCGCGGTTCGCAGTCTGCGTGTCGAGCTGGATCGGCGACGAGCTGACCTGCACCACCTGCGCGGCCGAACCGACCTGCAGCTGGACATCCTCCTCGGCGCGCTGGCTGCCGACGAGATTGATGCCGTTCTCGACGAAGTTCTTGTAACCGCTCATCGAGACCGTGATCTGGTAGTTGCCGGGCAGCAGCTGGTTCGCCGTGTAGAGACCGGAAGCATCCGTGGTCAGGGTACGGCTCTCATTCGTGTCGACGTTGCGGATGACCACGTTTGCGCCGTTGACGGCGCCGCCGGTCTGGTCGGTGACTGTACCGGTGATGGCGGCGGTAAAGCTCTGGGCCCGGAGCTGATGAACGGAGGCGGTGGGAAGAAAAAGAGAGGTAAAGAGTAGGAACGTCAGCTTGAGACGCGACGCTGACTTTTGTTTTGACTGGTAAGGACACTGCGCGTGGCCGGTAAGGCGGCCACAATCAGACTGACACATCTGCATCCTCCTGAAATCACTGCCTCGATCTATTGCTTTTGGAAACGACGGAAGGCCCTTGAACTGTCACTGCCGAACCCTGCCCGGATGGTGTGGGGGAGAACCAACCGAATCCGGCAGTGCAGCTTGTTGGAGGGACAGTACCCACCCCGACCGTGGGGAAGCTATGTATTTCACAGTCTCTTCACAGTGAAGCAGCTCCACGGCCCGGAAAGCCGGCGCATCAGCAAAAGCAAACAGAATCAGAAGGATAGTCGCGGTATACAGTATGCAAAACAGACTGAAAAGGCGGTTTCAGCCCGGCTCCAGGCCATGAAAAATCCAAGATGTGGAACAGGTGCGACCATGCAGGGATGCGCCTCATCGGTCAGAGCACGCGGTGCGAGGGCCGGGCTCGTCATAAAGGGCTGGTCCGATCGGGCATCCGCGGTTGCGCTTCCCCTCCGCGGCTTATCCCCACACGGCCGCGAGAAAAACAACCGTCTCCCCACCCTGTCATTCCGCCCGGAGCGCAGCGAAGTGAAGGAACCTGCGGCTCCCTCCGAGGATCCGACAGAACCGCAGGTTTCTCCACGGCGCGCGAATGCGCCTAGCGCTTCACCCCTGAACTTCCGGACAAAGTCTCGGGCGCGAAGGGATACGCCGGGACGGCTCCCGGAAATGTGACAGTGAGGTGCTCGAAGATGACGCCGGGATCGCCGGAACGAATCACCAGCGTGTGCTTGCCCGGAGCGAGAGTGCCCAACGGGGCGGTCTGCACCATCGCGTTGCGGAGCACGTTCAGCGACCACGCACTGAGATCCGGCCGGTGCGCCTCGGCCCCGGCGGCGTCGAGAAACACCGGAGGCTGATCGTCGATCGACATCGCATAACGCAGGCGCTGGCTGGAATCCACGGGGAAGGTCGGCAACAGATAAATGGAAGCCGTCGCCTCGCCGCCGCTCGTCACGGTGAAGTCGTAGCGGAGTGACGGGCTCTGCAACAGCGCCGCTGCCTTGCCGGACTCCGGCGCCGATACCCAGGCCGCAGGCTCCGCGGCCCCCGGCCGGTCAATCGAAACCGATCCTCCCTGAAGGTTCGAATCAGGAAGGCCAAGATCGGGCCAGATCTCCCACGCGCTCTCCGGAGTCCGCGCCGCAAAGTGCGTTGCGTCGATGGAGACGGTCCCGTACTTCTCGATGAAGCCATCTGCGGAAACTGCGGGAGCCTCGGCGCTCTTCGGCCCGCGCCAGTCACCCGGCAATTGCAGCGGAGCCGTGGCGAGCACGGTTGCCGTCTCCGGCATCTCGAAGACGCGCCGCTCGCGCGGAGAGGACGACATCATGCCGTCCCACTTGCCGCCCGCGAGGGCATTGTAGTCAGCGGTCAGGCTCTGCACACGATTGTAAGCAGCCTTCGCCTTGTCCGAATCCTGCGCGACGGCGTCAAAATCCCGGCTGTGCTGGTCGAGATAGCTGCGATCCGTCCACAGGAATTTGAGAGCGTGCGCACTCGACGCCTCGACCGGATAGCCCACCAGCTCGAAGAAGGCATCGCGATGCTCCGGCTGGAGCCTTTCGCCGATGGAGCGCGCCTCGTCGGCCAGCTGCGTCCACGCCGACATCATCTGTCGATTCTGGTCGCCCCACGCGAGCGGGTTGAACTCCGTCCGCTGCACCGCGTCGTCGTAGCCGTTAAAGCCCATGAATTCCGGCTTGCGGAGAAAGGTCAGCCGGTACCAGCGGTCCATAAGCGACGCCATGGCCTCGCCCTGCTGCGAGCCGAATTGCGCCGTGTACCAGCTGCGGAGATAGTCCGGCTGCGAGACGTCGCGGAATGTCGGCTCCTGCCAGGCCATGCGCAGGAAGTACTCGATGTCGCTCTCGGCGGGCTTGATGTCGCCGACGTTCAGCACCCACAGCTTTCGCACGCCGTGATCCCACGCCTTGGTCAGCTCCTCGCGCATGAGCGCGGGCGGCGTGCTGCACAGCCAGAGATAGTCGTGCGGCGTGCCCCAATAAGATACGTGGTAGTAGAGCGCATTGCCGCCGCTACGTGCCCGCTCCTCCGCGCTGGGCAGCTGCCGCAGATAGCCGAAATTGTCGTCTGTCCAGCCGAGCGTCACGTCCTCCGGCACCTTCATGCCGACGCGGTAGAGGTCGATCGACTCCTTGTAGAGCCAGATGACCTGCGGGATTTTTTCAAGATCCGGCCCAACACGCTTCGCGAGGATCGCACGCTGATCGGCGATGGCCTGCTCCACCAGCCGCGCCTTCACCTCATTGCTGCCTGTCGCCTCGAGGCCAGTGTCATGCTGGCCGCGCATGCCTACGGTGTAGAAGTTCTCGTACCCGCCGTTCGCCTTCAGTCCCTCGTCCCAATAGCGGTCGATGGCATCGCGATTGAGCTGGTAGTTCCACGGACCGTCGCGGCCCTCGTCCCACTCGCCCACGTTGTCGCGCAGCAGCGCCTCGGAGTGCGATGAGCCCATCACGATGCCCCATTCGCTTGCGAGCTTCGCATTCTTCGCCACGGCATGGAACGGCATGGTGCCCGGATGCATCGCCGGCCACAGCGTGTTCGCGTGCAGGCGCAGCAGCAGCTCGAAGACACGCGCATAGGTGTTGGGACCGATATTGCGCAGCGCCGGGTCCATCTTCTTCGCGGCCCACGGACGGATGCCCCAGTCCTCGTCATTGATGAAAATCCCGCGATACTGCACTGCGGGCGGCGCCTGCACAAAGGACGGCTGCGCCACGGCAGCGGAGCTGTGATGCGCGACCGGCACATCCGCCCACCAGCTCCACGGCGAAACGCCAATGGCCCGGCTCAGCCCGAAGAGCGCATACGCCGCGCCGCGCGGATCGCTGCCTGCAATCACCAGCGCACGCCGCACACCAGGCAGCGGATGATCGACGACGGTAACGCTTGCCGCTTCCCACTTGCCTGCAATGCTTGCGATATCAATCTTTCCGCTGCGCGCCAGCCCGTCGATCACAGCCGAATGGCCCAGCGTGCCGACGAGGATCAGCTCCCCGCCTTCGGGCTTGCTTTCGAGCAGCGGCTGCACACCGGAGACGGCGCGAATATCCTCCGCGAACGCACGCGCGGCCGTGTGCACCGGCGCGCTGTCTTCCTCCGCAACGTAGATCGCCGCCGCATGGCCATGGTCGAAGAGCGGAAAGGCCGCGGCATCGAACGCATGATCGAGCACCATGGCAGGCGCATCTGGATTCGTCTGCTGCGCCTGCGCAGAAGACATGAGCGCGGCAAAGCCAAGAACGATGGGCGAAAAACTCCAGCGGCGCCGCATCAGTACACATCCCATTCGAAGATCGAGACAGGAGTCGCCTGCACCGGAAATTCGAGCCGCAGATAACGCACACGCGGCAGCCCGGTGATCGTCACCGGCGAGCCCGCGTCGTCATCGGAGTCGTGATTCTCAACCGCAGTCCACGTCTTGCCGTCGACCGATGCGAGCAGCTTGAAGTGATACGGCTTCCACGCATACTCAAAGCGAATTTCAGTCCGGCTGGGCTCTACGACCTTGTGCAGGTCGAGTTCGAGCCACGGGTTCTTGTCCGCAGCCGCAGGGATCCAGCGCGTTGCGTAGTTGTCGTCGGTCACGCGCTTCGCATCATGGATCGCATCGAGCGATGACGAGGCCGAGGCCGTCGCTGGCAGGGCTCCGGCATCGCGTACTGTCTTGCGCAGCAGAGCCGGGCCCAGGTGCGTCGGCACGATCTTCTGCGGCTCACCGTCCACCGAAAAAGTCAGCTCGTCCATGCAGAGCTGCCTGCGCACAGAGCTGCTATCGAACGGCAGGCTATGCCGGTGGTAGACGATGTAGCTCTTTCCACCGCGCTCGAAGATGGCGTGATGACCGGGCCCAAGAATGCTGTTCGCCTCGTCGCTCACCAGCAGCGGGCTGTTCACGCCCTCGTGAAACGGCCCCATCGGCGAGCTGCCCACCGCATAGCGCACGTTGTAGGTCGAGTCCGTCGTCTTCCCTTCCGAATACATCAGGAAGTATTTGCCACCGTGCTTGTACAGAAACGGCGCTTCGAAATAATGTGCCGGGGTCACGTCACGCGGCTCGCCGTCGAAGGTCTTCATATCCGGCTTGAGCTTCACCACAAAGCAGTGGCCGTTCACCCAGTGCAGCCCCGATCCCCAGTACAGATAGGCCTGCCCGTCGGTATCGAGAAAAACCTCGGCATCGATCATGTGATAGCCGGGGCGATAGTTGCCGGGGATCAGCGGCTTGTTGCCGAGCGGATTCTTCCACGGCCCGGTGGGCGAGTCAGCCACACCCGTCCATACCTCGCTGCCCACGGCGACGTACATGTGATAGCGGCCGTTCTTCGCAATCACCGAGGGAGCCCACACCATGCTGTCACCCGAGGTCGGGCTGGTAGCCGCTTCCTTCGTCGGCCAGTTCAGCGAGCACCAGCTCCAATGCTCGAGATCGGCCGAGCGCCAGCAGCCGAGCGTGCGTCCGCCCCAGGGGTCTTCGGTCGCGTAGACGAAAGTGTCCTTCGCGGTCTGCAGCACGGAAGCATCCGCGTAATAGCCGGGAATGAAGGGATTCGGATGATGCGGCGCATCCCAGCGCGGCTGCGAAGCCGGCTTCGTTTCGGCGATCGCCGCGCCCATGCTTGTAAAAACGTTTACCAGCGCAACCAGAAAAATCCAGAACCGGAAGCTTCTCCGCAGTTGATTCAAAGGCCGACCGTCCTCTTCTTCTCGTCTCCCATTCGCAACGGCGCAGGCTGTGTGGGAGTGCTGCCAGTGTAGCCCAGCGATCTTTATCCCTCGGTCCCTCGGACCGGAGCGCAGCGAAGTGGCGAGGACGGCAGGGCATGTCCGCTCCGCAGACTATAAAACCGTCCTGCTCCGATCGAGATGACAAATCTCTCGATAGAAAAACAGATGGCCACGTCAGAGCTAAGCGGTGTGTTCTGTTTTTACTGTGAGGAATGATGGATTGCGGTGTTCGCAGAGCCTGGCAGCTCAAAAAATCTGGCGGAGAGAGAGGGATTCGAACCCTCGATAGAGCTTTACAACCCTATAACGGTTTAGCAAACCGCCGCCTTCAGCCTCTCGGCCATCTCTCCAGCACGCGATGAATCTCAGTATAGACGATTTATCGTCGCTGCCCAGCCCCGGCCGCGCTTTCCTCTCAGAATTTCCATCGCAATTTTCGTCACAGCTAGCCACACACGCCCAAAGCGCATCTCAGCAAGAGTACGGTCACGCCCGGGAAAGATGTCCCCCGGCGGGCAGCACGGTGTCCCGCGGTGTTCCTTCTTCCCCGAGGCCAATGGCCAAGGAAACTAATTCTGTAGAAGTGAGGGACACGATCATGGTTTCAGGCACCTGGAACAACACTGGCCGTCGCACCGTGGTGGGCTACTTCAGCAATGCAGAGGACGCGAACAACGCGATCCAGGATCTGATCACAGCCGGCTTCCGCTCGAGCAGCCTCGGCGCCGCCTTCCCCGGCACCAGCACCGATATCGACACAGAGATTCGTCCCGCCGTCGGCCCCAACGCGCCCGGCGCAGGCACCACCGTCTCCGGCCCGGCTTCAGGTTCGAGCGCGGTGACTCCGGCCGGCCTCTCCACCGGTGCTGGTACCGTTAACACCGGCGCATCGCGCCCCGGCCCCATCACCGGCTCGGATATCCCCAGCGAGCTGCCCAGCACCCTTCCGCACACCATTCAGAGCACGCTGCCCAGTACGCTCCATCCCAATCCGAATGCGCCGGTCGCCGGCGCTGTTCCGGCCTATCCGGCCACCGGCGTATCCCGCGACACGGTAAAGCCATCCAGCCATGGCAAGAGCTGGTCCGAGCGACTAAAGAATGTATTCGGTGGAGAAGAGCGGCGAGAGCGCGTCGTGCCGGCAAGCCCGGTCGACAAAACCAGCCAGAACTTCGGCACCGGCGAAGGCCACCTCGGCGTCTACCCCGAGGCCGACTACAGCTACTCTGACGCGGCCTTTGAGAGCGCCTTCTTTGGCATGGGCCTCGAGCCCTCCTACGCGCATCAGCTTGCTGGCCGTCTGGGTTCGGGAGGAGCCATCGTCACCATCGAAACCCTCACCGCGGTCGAGGCGGGCCAGGCCGAATCGCTGATGGAGCGCAATCACGGCTCTGTCCGGATGGACACCATGGCGACCATCCCCGCAGCCTCCGATCTCGCCGCCGAGCGCCGCATGCAGCTCTTTGGCCGCGTGCGCAGCGTCTATCCCGGCTACGTCTCGAGTGGCATGGCCACCCGCAAGGCTTCGTAAGCCTCAATCCCTTCTCACCAGAAACCCCGGCTCCGGCCGGGGTTTCTGCATTAGAACGGCCAGTCGTCCATTCAATCCATTCGTCGTGTCATCAGGACTTCCCCCGCTGTCATTCCGACCGAAGCGAAGCGAAGTGGACGGACTAAAGCGGAAGCCACGCGCCCCACGCAAAAATGCCCCCAAAGCCAGAGCCATCCGCGATAGTCTATGGACCCGGAAGGAAATTCCGGCCCCGACCATCCAGACTTCGCCCGCCTGCGCGGGTGTTATCAGGAGCACAGCCAAAGTCGTCCGCCTTCGCTCATCCGCAAACTCCCGGCCCGCACGTCGCGGCCTCCGGCTGATCCCTCTCGCCGCCGCCACCTACTTCATGGTCTCCGGCGGCCCCTATGGCATCGAAGACATCCTTGGAGGCGCGGGCTACCTCAAGGCGCTCGTCATCCTGCTGGTGCTGCCGCTGGTGTGGAGCGTGCCCACCGCATTAATGATCGGCGAGCTTGCCTCGGCGCTGCCCGATGAAGGCGGCTTCTACATCTGGGTCCGCCGCGCGCTCGGTCCTTTCTGGAGCTATCAGGAAGCCTGGCTCTCGCTCACGGCCAGCATCTTCGACATGGCCATCTACCCCACCATCTTTGTGCTCTACCTGAGCCGCCTCTTCCCGTCATGGACCGCAGGCTCACGAGGCACGCTGTGGGAACTGGCACTGATCGCCGTCTGCGCGATATGGAACCTGCGCGGCGCGCCCTCCGTGGGCCATGGATCGATGACGCTCTTCGTCATCCTGCTGGCGCCGTTCGCGGTGCTCGGGGTCGCGGCCTTGCATCACGGCTGGAGCCTGCACGCGCATGTGCTCTGGACATCGGCTCCCGCTGGCGGCGAGGGGCTTTCGACCGCGATCCTCGTCGCGCTCTGGAATTACATGGGCTGGGATAACGCTTCGACCGTGGCCCGCGAGGTTGAGAACCCGCAACGGAACTACCCACGCGCCATGCTCATCTCTGCGGGCGTGGTCGCGCTCACCTACGTGGTGCCGCTGGCCTCGGTCGCCTTCGCGGGGCTCGCCATCGCGCAGTTCACCACAGGCTCATGGACGGACGCCGCCACGCAGCTCGCCGGCCCATGGCTGGGCCTCGCCATCGTGATCGGAGGAACCATCACCGGCCTGGGCATGTTCAACGCGCTGATGATGAGCTACGCCCGCCTGCCCGTCGCGCTCGCCGAGGACGGCATGCTGCCGCCCGTCTTCACCGCCCGCAACGGACGCGGCGTGCCCTGGGTGGCGCTGATCGTCTGCGGCATCGCGTGGGCGCTGGCGCTGCAGTTCAGCTTCGAGCGGCTGATTTCGATCGACCTGATCCTTTACGGCGCGAGCCTCATCCTGGAATTCGTAGCGCTGATCGTGCTGCGCCTGCGCGAGCCGAACCTCGAGCGCCCTTTCAAAGCCGGAAACCTGGCCTGTGCCATCGCTCTCGGCGTGATGCCGACGGCGCTGATCGTCTACGCCGCCTTCGCCTCGCGCGACGAAAAGATGGGCCACATGCCCGCGCTCGCCTTCGGCGCCCTGGTCGCCGCGCTAGGACCGGTCTTCTACCTGATCTCGCGAAGCCTGTGGTCAGGAAAGAATGTGCCGGAAGAGCTGGCGGAAAGCAGCTACCAGCTATGAGCTTCTAGCTTCTAGCTTCTAGCTTCTAGCTTCTAGCTTCTAGCTTCTAGCTTC